>SYBY01000480.1 GCA_005788585.1 Actinomycetota bacterium
CGCTGAATCAGCTGCTCGTCGAGATGGACGGCTTTGCCGGCAGCGACGACGTCGTCGTGATGGCCGCCTCAAACCTGCTCGACAAGCTCGACGCCGCGCTGCTGCGACCCGGGCGCTTCGACCGCCAGGTCTTCGTCGCACCGCCCGACGTCGCCGGGCGCGAGGAGATCCTGCAGGTCCACACGCGCGGCAAGCCCGTGCACGACGTCGACATGCACACCATCGCGGCGCAGACGAGCGGCCTCACCGGCGCCGATCTGGCGAACCTCTGCAACGAGGCCGCGATCTTCTGCGCGCGTCGTGACGGCGTCGCGATCACCCAGGCCGACTTCAACCAGGCGCTGGAACGGGTCATCGCGGGGGTGCAGTCCAAGCGCGTGCTGCAGCCCGCCGAGAAGCGCGTCGTCGCCTACCACGAGGCCGGCCACGCGCTGTGCGGCGAGCTGCTCGCCAGCGTCGACAAGCTGCACAAGATCTCGATCGTCCCGCGCGGCAAGGCCCTGGGCTTCACGCTGAACCTGCCCGAGGAGGACCGCTACCTCAAGACGCGTGAGGAGCTCCTCGACCACATGACGATGCTGCTGGGCGGTCGCGTCGCCGAGCAGATCGTCTTCGGGAAGATCACCACCGGCGCGTCGGACGACCTCAAGCGGGTCGCCGAGCTGACCCACGCGATGGTCCACGAGTACGCGATGGGCACCGCGGACTCCGCGCAGCGGGGCACGTATGAGACCGGCCAGGCGTCCGAGGTCACCCGCCGGATCCGCGACGAGGAGCAGCGCGAGCTGGCGTACGAGGCGCAGACCATGGCCGAGCGGCTCATCAACGACCACCGCGACCTGCTGGAGGCGCTCGCGACGGCCCTGCTCGAGCACGAGGTCCTCGAGCGCCCGCAGATCGACGCGATCATGCACGGCACGGCGCCCGTGACCGACCGTCCGCGACTCACCGGATTGCCCCTGATGACCGCCGCCGAGGAGTTGCCGCGGGCGGACACGTAGACTCCGCTGCGTGTTCACCAGGATCGACCACATCGGCATCGCCGTCGAGAACATCGACGACGCGCTCGCGCTCTACGAGCGCGACTTCAATCTCGGCGAGGTCTACCGCCAGACCGTCGCAGAGCAAGGCGTGGACGCCGCGCTCTTCGACGTCGGTGAGAACCACGTCGAACTCATCGCTCCCGCCGTGCCCGGAGAGGGCACCGTCGCGAAGTTCCTCGTGAAGAACGGGCCCGGCATGCATCACGTCGCCTACCAGGTCGACGACATCGACGCCGAGCTCGCGCGCATCAAGGAGCTCGGCCTGAAGCTCATCGACCGCACGCCTCGCGAGGGCATCCGCAACTCGCGGGTCGTGTTCCTGAACCCCCGATCGACCGGCGGCGTGCTGACCGAGCTCGTCGAGCCCTCGAAGGAGCACTAGACATGGCGCAGCGCGTGACCCTGGGGCTGCAGTTCACGGCCCCCGTCCCCGTCAAGCTGGAGGACAGCGAGCTTGACGCGCTTCTCGAGGCCCTCCCGCAGGGCGACTGGTACGACGTGAAGGTCGAGGACGGCACCATGCGGGTCAACCTCAGCCAGGTCATCTACGTCAAGACGGACCGCGACGAGCAACGGATCGGGTTCGGCTGAGCCAGTTGCCTGAGGGCGAACCAGTTCGAAGTCCTCGGAGGGGCCCTCGATGATCGAGGTGCTCCTCATCATCATCTCGCTCGGCCTCGTGGCCGCGTGCGGCATCTTCGTGGCCGCGGAGTTCTCGTTCGTCACGGTCGACCGTCCGAGCGTCGAGCGCGACGCAGACGAGGGCGATGCGCGTGCGGGCGGTGTCCTCACGGCGCTCCGGTCCCTGTCGACGCAGCTGTCCGGCGCGCAGCTGGGCATCACGCTGACGAACCTGCTGATCGGCTTCCTGGCCGAGCCGGCGATCGCGCGGCTGATCGACGGGCCGCTCGAGACGGTCGGCGTCCCGTCGGCCGCCGTGAGCGGCGTCGCCGTGATCATCGCGCTGACCTTGGCGACCGGCTTCACGATGGTGCTCGGCGAGCTCGTCCCGAAGAACCTCGCGATCGCGCATCCGCTGGCGACCGCTCGCGCGGTCCAGCGACCCATGCGGCTGTTCAGCACCGTCTCGGGCCCGCTCATCCGCGCGTTCAACGGGTCGGCGAACGCGATCCTCCGACGCCTCGGGATCGAGCCGCAGGAGGAACTCGCGTCGGCGCGGTCGGCGAGCGAGCTCGCGTCGCTGGTGAGCCGCTCCGCCGCCGAAGGCACGCTGGAGATGTCCACCGCCACGCTCCTCCAGCGGTCGCTGCAGTTCAGTGAGCGGACGGCCAGCGACGTCATGACGCCGCGGCCGCGCATGCGCACGCTCCCGCACGACGCCCCGGTCATCGCGATCATCGAGACCGCGCGCCTGACCGGCTACTCACGGTTCCCGGTGACCGGCAACAAACCGGACGAGATCGTCGGGATCGCGCACGTCAAGCAGGCCGTCGCCGTCCCCGTCGAGGAGCGCGGGACCGCGCCCATCGACACGATCATGGCCCCGCCCGGCGTCGTCCCGTCCAGCGTCGGCCTCGACCGGCTGCTGGAGGACCTCAAGGACGGCGGCCTGCAGATGGCCATCGTCGTCGACGAGTTCGGCGACGTCGACGGGGTCGTCACGCTCGAGGACGTCGTCGAGGAGATCGTCGGCGAGGTCGTCGACGAGCACGACCGGCTCGACGCGCGGATCCGCCGCACCCCGGACGGGGACTGGGCGCTCTCGGGCCTGCTGCGCCCCGACGAGGTCGGCCGCGCGGTCGGGCTCGCGCTGCCCGAGGGCGAGGAGTCGGAGACCATCGCGGGCCTGCTCGCCGAGGAGCTCGAGCGCGTCCCCGAGGTCGACGACCAGGCGCAGCTGCACGTCCGCGACCTCGAGGGTCGCCCGGTGCTGGTCACGCTGACCGTCACCCGGATGGACGGGCTGCGGGTCGATCGCGTCCTGCTGCACGCCGAGGCCCTCCCGCACGAGGAGGACGACGATGAGTGAGCCGCTCGCGATCGGCCTCTCGATCATCCTGCTCGGGCTCAACGCGTTCTTCGTCGGCGCGGAGTTCGCGATCATCTCCGCGCGCCGCAGCACGATCGAGCCGCTGGCGCAGGAGGGGTCGCGCACTGCGCGGATCACGCTCGGCGCGATGGAACAGGTGTCGCTCATGCTGGCCGGCGCGCAGCTGGGCATCACGATCTGCTCGCTCGGCCTGGGTTACCTCGGCGAGCCCGCGATCGCGCATCTGCTCGAAGGGCCGTTCCACGACCTCGGTATCCCCGACTCCCTCGTGCACCCGGTTGCGTTCGCGATCGCGCTGTCGATCATCGGCTCGCTGCACGTCGTGATCGGCGAGATGGTCCCGAAGAACATCGCGCTCGCGCGCCCCGACCGGTCGGCGCTGATCCTCGGCCCGATGCTGCTGCTCGTGGTCCGCGGCCTCGGCCCCGCGATCACCTTCATGAACTGGATCGCGAACAGCATCCTGCGCGCCGTCGGCGTCGAGCCCAAGGACGAGGTCACCAGCGCGTTCACGCGCGACGAGGTCGCCGGGCTGGTCGACGAATCGCGCCGCGAAGGCCTGCTCGAACCCACCCAGGAGCACCTGCTGCTCGGCGCGCTGCAGTTCGAGGAGCGTGACGTCCGCAGCGTGCTGCTGCCGCTCGACACCCTGGAGACCGTCACCCTCGAGGTCACGCCGGAGGAGGTCGAGGCGCTATCGGCTCGCACCGGGTTCTCGCGCTTCCCCGTCAAGTCCGCAGACGGCGAGCTGACCGGCTACCTGCACCTCAAGGACGCGCTCGAGGTCAAGGAGCGCCACCGGCGGCGGCCCATCGCCGAGCGGTGGGTCCGCCCGCTGCCGGCCGTCACGGCGACCGCGCCCCTGCGGCATGTGCTCGCCGAGATGCAGCGCACGGGCGCCCATCTCGCGCGGGTGGTCGACGCCGACGGCACCGTGCTCGGCGTCGCCGCGCTGGAGGACGTGCTGGAGGAGCTCGTGGGCGAGATTCGCGACGAGACACGGCGCCCGCGGCGGGCCTGAGCGCCTACCGCAGCACGCGTTCGCAGTCGGGCGCGATGAGGTCCTCGGGCCCGGCGTAGACGGTGTCGTCGCCCGGGCCGCACGACACCCGGTCGACGCCGAGGCCGACCACGTTGATCCGGTCGTCGCCCTCGTCGCCGCTGATCGTGTCGTCGTCGAACCCGCCGTAGATGCTGTCGTTGCCGGGCCCGCCGTTGAGGATGTCGTTGCCGCGCTCGCCGTAGATCCGGTCGTCGCCCTCGTTGCCGAGGACGACGTCGTCGCCG
>SYBY01000481.1 GCA_005788585.1 Actinomycetota bacterium
GGCTGAACTACTACCGCAACATCGACCTCAACTGGGAGACCGGCGCGGCCTACGACGGGCGGACCATCGACGTCCCCGCGCTGTTCATCACCGGGTCGCGTGACCCGGTCGCGACGTTCATGCCCAAGGAGGCGATGGACGGGCTCGTCACCGACCTGCGCGACGCCGTCGTCCTCGAGGGCGCCGGCCACGGGGTCCAGCAGGCGCGGCCCGACGAGGTCAACGCCGCACTGCTGGCGTTCCTCAGCGCGACGCTCCCGGCGGCAGCTTCACCACGCTGACGAAGAACTCGTCGATCTGCCGCACGACCTCGATGAAGCGGTCGAAGTCCACGGGCTTGCTGACGTACGCGTTGGCGTGCAGCTTGTAGCTCTTGACGATGTCCTCCTCGGCCTCGGAGGTCGTCAGCACGACGACGGGGATGCTGCGCAGCTCCTCGTCCTCCTTGATCACGCTCAGCACCTCGCGCCCGTCCTTCCGGGGAAGGTTGAGGTCGAGCAGGATGAGGTCCGGCCGCTGCGCGTCCGCGTACTCGCCCTCCCGCCGCAGGAACGCGAGTGCCTCCACACCGTCGCCGGCGACGGACAGGTCGTTGTGGACCTTGTTGTGCTCGAACGCCTCGCGGATGAGCAAGACGTCGCCGGGGTCGTCTTCGACCAGCAGGACGGCGATCGGGACGGGTCGGGTCATGCGGTGCTGGGCTCCTCGGGTGCGGGCAGGGTGAAGACGAACGTCGAGCCGGGGCCCTCGGAGGGCTCCAGCCAGATCCGGCCGCCGTGGTACTCGATGATCTTCCGCGTCATCGCCAGGCCGATTCCCGTCCCCGGATAGGCGTCCTTGGCGTGCAGGCGCTGGAAGATGACGAAGATCCGATCAGCGTATTCGTCGTCGATCCCGATGCCGTTGTCGGCGACCGTGACCTGCCAGCCGCCGCTGCCGTTCGCATCCGGGTCGGGGGTCGTGGTGACCGTGACGTGCGGCGCGGCGTCGCCGCGGAACTTGATCGCGTTGCCGATGAGGTTCTGGAAGACGCCGGCGAGCAGCGCCTCGTCGCCGCGAACGCGCGGCAGGTCGCCGCGGATCTCGACCCGGCCGCCCGCCTCGTCGAGCGGCCCTTCGAGGTTGGCGAGCGCGTCGTCGAGCGCCTCGCGCAGCTCGAACTCCTCGAACTCCTGGGCCCCCACCCGGCCGACGCGGCTGAAGGCGAGCAGGTCGTTGATGAGGATCTGCATGCGCTTCGCCCCGTCGACGGCGAACGCGATGTACTGGTCGGCGCGCTCGTCGAGCTGGCCGGAGTAGCGGCGCTCGAGCATCTGGCAGAAGCTCGCGACCTTGCGCAGCGGCTCCTGGAGGTCGTGCGACGCGACGTAGGCGAACTGCTCGAGCTCCTCGTTGGATCGCTGCAGGTCGGCGGCCTGCGCCTCGAGCTGCTCGCGCGCGTCCTCGAGCGCGGCGAGCTCGCGCACGATCTGCTCGCGCATCCGCTCGATGTCCGCGGTGAGGGCGCGCACGTCGCGCGACCCGTCGGGCTCGAGCTCGAGCGCGTACTCGCCGCTGGAGATGCGCCGTGACGTCGAGGCGAGGTGCGCCAGCGGCTGGCCGACGGCACGCCGCAGCATGAGCCACAGCACGAGCGTCGAGATCAGTAGCAGCAGGCCCACGACGACGAGGCTCGCCTGCGTGACCCGCGTCGCTTCGTCCAGCTCGCGCTCCGCCCGGACCCGCGCCGCGCGCAGGTCGCGCTGGAGCACGCCGATCGCCGCGCGCGTCGCATCGAAGGCCGCCTTCCCCTCGTCGGCGCCGTCCCGGGCCACGCCGATGTCGCCCCGCTCGACCGCCGCGATGGCCGGCAGTGCGTACCCGTCGCGCCAGGCCGCGACGGCCTCCTCGGCCGCAACCAGGCTGGCGACGAGGTCGTCGCGGTCGACCGTCTCGAGCCGGCGGCGCAGATCCGCGGTGGCCGTGGCCGACTCCGCCTGTCCGTTCTCGAACGGCTCGAGGAACTGCGACCGGCCCGTCAGCGCGAAGCCACGCACGCCGGTCTCCTCGTCGACGAGCCCCGTGAGCAGCCGCTGGGCGGACCGCGACGCCGGGTCCAACCCGTCGACCAGGAGCTCGCGCCGGTCGGTCTGGCGTTCGAGGGCGAGCAGGCTGAGCACGATCGCGCCGAGCGCGATCAGCGCCAGGCCACCGGAGCCGACGGCGAGCCACTGGCCGCTCGTCAACCTCCCCAGCACCGGCGTCCGCCCGTCGTCAGCGGACATCGACTCCGACCAGCAGCGCCGCGACGTCGTCCGTGAGCGGGCCGCCGTTGTGCTCCTCGACGCGCGAGATCATGCGCCCGAGGAGCCCGTCCTCACCGACCTGCGCGTACGTCTCGCCGACGAGGTCGACGAACCGGTCCTGGCCGAGACGCGCGACGCCGCCGTCGGCGTGCCCCTCGATGACGCCGTCGGTGTACAGCAGCAGCGACCAGGCCTCGGGCAGCTCGGCGTGTGTCGCCTGCTGCGGGGTGCCGGGCAGCACCCCGAGCGGGGGACCCGTGCGCACCGGCAGGACGAGCGGCTCGCGATCGGGCGACAGCAGCACCGGCGGCGGGTGACCGGCGACCAACAGGTTGACGCGGTCGCGCTCGGCGGGGATGCACACCGACGCCACCGTGGCGAACTGGTCGGGATCCATGCGCTCGTGGACGAGCACCTCCTCGATGCCAGCCAGCGCGTGGGCGGGGTCGGCGCCGGCGAGCATCAGCGCGCGCCAGGCGACGCGCAGGCAGACGCCGAGCGCCGCCTCGTCGGGCCCGTGGCCGCTGACGTCGCCGATGATCGCCTGCAGTGTCCCGTCCTCGGTTTCGATGATGTCGAAGAAGTCCCCGCCCAGCAGCGTCCGTGCGCGCCCGGGCCGCGACCCGGTGCGGACGATCAGGCGAGGGTCCGAGATCAGTGGCCGGGGCAGCAACCCGCGCTCGAGCCGCGCGCTCTCCTGGGCGTGCACCTCGGCGTCGTGGAGCTTGCGCTCACTGGCCTCCGCGCGGCAGCGCTCGATGCCGTAACGGATGACCCGCCGCAGCGTCGGTGGGTCGACCTCGCCCTTGACGAGATAGTCCTGAGCGCCGGCGGCGACCGCCTCGACCCCGCGACGGTCGTCGATGTCGCCGGTCAGCACGATGATCGGGACGTCCTCCACCCGCTCGGCGATCCGATGCAGCGCGTCGAGCCCGGCAGCGTCGGGCAACCCGAGATCGAGGATCACGCAGTCCACCGGGGCGCGCAGCAGCAGCTCCGCCTGCGCGACGGATCCAGCGCGCGCGAGCCTCGCCCACGGCTTGGCCTGGGCGAGCAGATCCTCGAAGATCAGCGCGTCACCGTCGTCGTCCTCGACGAGCAGCACGGTGAGCTCTCCATGCTCGTGCGGAAGGGGCTCCGCGGCGCGATCGGTGGTGGGCGTGCTGGACACGTAGAGCAGAAATCATGCCCGGTTCCGCCGTTGCGCAACCGGGCATCGTCCCGGGATGAGACACTACCCGTGGTCAGAGGAGGCCCCGATGGACGACAGCCGGATCATGGATCACATCGAAGAGCTCGTGGCCGAGGAGCACCGTCTCCTCGACCAGGCCGGAGCGGCCGGCCATGGGATCGACCAGGCCGGGCACGAGCGCCTGGAACAGGTCGGCATCGAGCTCGACCGCTACTGGGACCTGCTGCGCCAGCGGCGGGCCAAGCGCGAGTTCGACCTGCCGGTGTCCGACGCCGGCCTCCGCGACGCGGACACCGTCGAGGGCTACGAGGGCTGAGGGCGTGTCGGTCAAGACCCCCGAGGAGCTCGAAGGCCTGCGTCGCGCGGGCCGCGTCGTGGCCGAGACGCTGCGCGAGCTGCGCCGCCGCGCGCGGCCGGGTGTGACCACGGCCGAGCTCGACGCCGCGGCCGCGCGGATCTTCGCCCGTCACGGTGCCGCCTCGGCGCCGCAGCGCGACTATGACGCGCCGTGCGCGGTCTTCATCAGCGTCAACGACGAGGCCGTGCACGGGCTTCCCGGCCCGCGGCGCCTGCGCGACGGTGACCTCGTGTCGATCGACGTCACGGTCGAACTGGGCGGCTTCTGCGTCGACGCGTGCGAGACCGTCACCGTGGGCCGTGCGCGACGCGCCGATGCCCAGCTCGTCAGCGCCGCCCGTGCGGGGCTGGCGCGCGGCATGGCGGCCGCCACCGCGGGCGCGCCGCTCAACGCGATCGGCGCGGCGGTCCAGGACGAGGTCGAGGGCCGCGGGTTCTCCGTGTGCGCCGAGCTCAGCGGGCACGGGATCGGCCGGCGCATCCACGAGCCGCCGACAGTCAGCAACGTGTTCGACCCGGCGGCGACCGAGCTCCTCACGGAGGGGCTCGTGATCACGATCGAGCCGATCATCGCCGCCGGATCCGGCGAGGTCGACCTGCGCGACGACGGCTGGACGATCGTCACGGCCGACGGCTCACCGGCCGCGCACGCCGAGCACACC
>SYBY01000482.1 GCA_005788585.1 Actinomycetota bacterium
AGGCGGTGGCAGAACGTGTAGATCCGCTGCTCGTACCGGTCGTAGAGCGTGGCGAACGCGGCGCCGTCGCCCTCGGCGGCACGGCGTGCGAGGCGCGCCTCCTCGGCGCGCAGGCGTGGGTCGTCAGCCTCGCGTGCCATCGGTTCGAGGGTACCTCGCCTTCGCCCAGGCTCCAAACGCCGTCCACAGGCTCACCGCTTGGCGATCCTCAGCGACCGGGTGACGACCGTGGCGGCTCCGGCCTTGTCGGTGGCGCTCACGCGCAGCGTGTAGCTCCCGCGGGCGTATCGATGGGTGTACGTGCCCTTGAACTTCTTGGTCGTGGTGGTCGTCCCGTCGCCCCACTGGATGCGCACGCGCGCCAGGCCCGAGGCCCGCGGATTCTGGACATCGGACGCGCTGACGGACACCTTCAGGCCACGGCCCGCCTTGCGCACGCCGCTGACGCGGACCGTGAGCCGCGGAGGCGTCGCGTCGACACGCAGGATCCGCACGCGGGAGCTCGTGACCTGTCCGCGGCGGTCGACTGCCTGGACCTGCCAGCGATGGACCCCGTCGGGGATCGGCTGCACGGGTGTCCACGACGTGCGGTCCACGAGCTCGGTGACCTGCGTTCCGTTGAGGAGCACCCGGTAGGTGATCGGCCCCCACAGGTCGACGGCCTGGCCCCACGCGAGCCTCGGACGCGACAGCTTGCGGTACTTCGTCGCGGTGTATCCCGCGAAGGCCCGCGGCGGCCGGTCGAGGTAGCCCGCCACGATCGCGCGCACGCCGGGGGTGGCGGCGTTCTCCTGGACCCACGCCACCACGCCGGAACCGGCACGGTCGGCGGCGACCTCGAAGCCGCGCGACGGGTCCACGGCCCCGAGTTCAGGGCGGGAGAGCTGCACCTCGGGCTGCGGGTTGAAGTCATCGAACGGGCGCAGCCGGACGCCGGGCGACTCGGCCCCGGGCGACTGGACCCACGCGAGCAGACCGTCGCTGTTGTCAGCGACCGCGGCGGCGGTCGCAGCCGGGAACGTGTTCGACGTCCCGTACCGCTGCCCGCGTGCGAACGCGTCGTTCTTCAGCAGCGCCGCGATCGGCTGGTTCGTCGCGGCCCCGGAGAGCGTGGCGATGCCCTCCCCGCGCCCGTTGAGGGCGATGCCCGGCCCACGGGTGTCCTCGTCGGCGGGCACACCGAAGCTGTCGACGGCCACCGGCGGGTCGAACTCCGTGCCGCGCTGACGGCGGGCGACGGTCCGCAGGCGGGGCGCGCCGTTGCCGTCGACGATCGCCTGGCGGAAGACCACCCACGCGAAGCTCGAGTCGTCCTCGGCTTCGACGTCGGGCAGGTCCGCGCTGCCGGCGGGGCGCCCTTCGAGCTCGTTCAGCGTCAGGTCCTGCGGGCGGGTCGACGGATTCGTGCCGAACACCTTGCGCGCGTAGACGTGCGTCCGCCCGTCCGCGCCATCCTCGCCCCAGACCACGACGCCGACGCCGTCGGCGCTGATGGCCATCCTCGACCGCTTGTTGCCGGTCCCCGCGTCCCGCGGCTGGTCGACGTCGAACGCGGTGGGGATCAGCGTCCACGCGTTGCTGCGCCGGTCCAGGCGCACCACGTAGACGTCGCCGTTGCTCGTGAAGCTCGCGTACGCCGTGCCGCTCAGCGACATGGCGACGGACGGGGCCGTCCCGCTGGCGATCGGCACGGGCGCCGTCCACGGCTGGCCGCCGTCGGGGCGCAGCGCGCCGTAGATCACACCGCCCGCGGAGAACACGACGGCCACGCGGCCGGTGTTCGTCGCGGCCAGCGCCACGTCCGAGACGCCCGGCAAGCCGGCGTCGACACGCTCGGCGCCGATGAAGGCCCCCGCGACGAAGCGTGAGATGAACGCGCGCGGCTCACCGCCCTCGTTCGCGATGAACGCCAGGGCCCCGGTGCCGTCCCGCGCCATGTCCAGGTCGGCAAGCCGCTGGATGTCGGCGCTCGGGCCCGCGACCAGATCACCCTGGAAGACGCCCGCGGACGCCGCGGGCGCACCTGCCGCCAGGACGGCGGCGGTGGTCAGGGTGGTGAGGGTGATCCGGGTGCTCATGCGGCGCATGGGGTCTCGTACGGCTCCAAGGCGTTGGGGACAGCGGGAAATGCTCGTCTCCGGGGCTTCAACCGGGACGGACGGGCAAAGTTACGGCGTGGGCTGCAGGCCGATGCCCTCGAGGGCCGCTTCCCGGCCCCACTCCTGCAGTTCGGCGGCGATCCGGGCGTCGTCCCAGCCCAGCTCCGCGGCCACGGCGCGAGCGACGCGCTCGGCGGCCGGGGCGGCGGCATCGACGTCCTTTGCGGCGAGCAGTCCCAGGCGGGTGCGGCGCAACAGCACGTCGCCCAGCGACCCCGCCTGCTCCGCGCGCGCGGAGAACACCGCCTCGGCCAGCAGGTCGGGGAGGCCCCCGACCACGGGCTGCGCCAGCTCGCCGCGCTCGGCCGCGATGGCGAGCACGTCGTGGGCCGTGTGGCCGTACCGTGCCGCGAGGGCCTCGTA
The DNA here is from genome assembly GCA_005788585.1 of Actinomycetota bacterium. The sequence goes on from SYBY01000482.1 coordinate 2,523, forward strand.
GGACGCCTCGGGAACGCCCTCCACGCGGGGAAGCTCCGCGGCGTCGATGGCCTGACCCAGCGGGATCTCGTGGGTGCGGCACGGCGCGTCGAGCGCGTCGCGCTCGACGAGGCGGTCGACGGTCATCTTCGCCATGCGCCGCCAGGTCGTGAGCTTCCCGCCCGTGATCGTCACCATCCCCGACGACGTCTCGTACAGCTCGGCCTTGCGGCTGATGTCGACGGACTTGCGCGGGTCGCCGGTGGAGATCAGCGGGCGGACGCCGGCGTACGCGCCTGTCATGTCCTCGACCGCGAGATCGGTGCCGAAGAACGCGTTCGTGGCCTCCAGGATGTACTCCAGGTCGTCCTGGGCGGGCGCGATGTGGTCGAGGTCTCCCTCGTAGTCGGTGTCGGTCGTGCCGATGAGCGTCCGGCCCTGCCACGGCAGCGCGAAGAGGAACCGGCCGTCGCCCACGGGCACGATCGCCCCGGAGACGAGCGGGATGTCCTCATGGCGGAACGTCACGTGCGTCCCGCGGCTGGGGCTGATGCGCGGGACCTCCGCTTCGTCGTGGAGCTCCTCGGGGCGCAGCCGGTCCGCCCACACGCCCGTCGCGTTGATGACGTTGTCGGCGAGCACCTCGAACTCGGCGCCGTCGACCGCGTCGCGCACCTTCACGCCGACCGCCCGTCCGCCGTCCTCGACGAGCTCGAGCACCTCCACGCGGTTGGCACACACCGCGCCGTAGCGCTCAGCCTCGGCGAGCACCGTGAGGACCAGCCGGCTGTCGTCGGTCTGGCAGTCGTAGAACAGGTAGCCGCCCGTCGGCTCGCGCGGCCCGAGCGCGGGGATGTGCGCGACGACCTCGTCGCCGGAGATCGAGCGGTGCCGGTCCGGGCTCCAGCTCGACGGCGCCTGCAGCGCCTCCCCGCGTCCAGGACGGCCCAGCCGGCGGGCCAGGCGCCCCGGGCGCCGCTCGAAGGTCATGACGTCGTAGAGGTTCAGTCCCGCACCCATGACGCGGTCCGGCGCCTTGCCGTCGAACGCGGCAATCACGAGCGGCAGCGGGGTGACGAGGTGCGGCGCCAGGGCCACCATGAGCTGGCGCTCGACGAGCGCCTCGCGGACGAGCCCGAGGTCGAAGTTCTGCAGATCGCGCAGCCCGCCGTGGACGAGCTTGCTGGACCGGCTCGAGGTCCCCGACGCGTAGTCGGCCTTCTCGACGAGCGCGACGCTGTACCCGCGTGAGGCGGCATCGAGCGCGACCCCCGCACCGGTGATGCCGCCGCCGACCACGACGACGTCAAAGCGGTCGGCCGCCAGGGATCGCAGGGCGGTGGCGCGGTCGAGCACCCGTCCAGTCTGCCAAACCGTCCTGAGGGATCAGCCGCGCGCCGCGATCCGGCGAGCCGCGCGAGTCGCCAGCGCCATGATCGTGAGCTGCGGGTTCACGCCCGGGGACGAGGGGACGATGCTGCCGTCGGCCACGTAGAGGTTCCCCAGCCCGTGGACGCGCAGGTCGCCGTCGACCACCGAGCGCTCCGGATCGGCCCCAGCCCTCGCGGTCCCGAGCGGGTGGAACGCCATGAGCTTCAGGTCGCGCGGCCGCACCCGCGCGCGGCGCAGCGGCCCGACGTCGCCCTCGCGTAGCGCGGGGACGCCCGCGACCGGCACGATCACCTCGCGGGCGCCCGCCGCGAAGAAGATCTCCGCGAGATGGGCGAACCCCCGCTGGAAGCGCGCGGCGTCGCCGGGATGCAGGTCGTAGCGCAGCACCGGCCGCCCGAGGACGCTGTGCACGGCGCCGCGCCCCTCGTCGGTGACCATGACCCCGAACGTCGCGCTGCGGCGGACGTCGAGCATGAGGTCGCGCAGCACGGCACCCGCCCGCGGGGTCGCCATCGCGGCCTGGTCGGGCGGTGCGGCGATGCCCTCGAGCATGATGCCGTCGGCCGCGTACGCGTCGACGTAGTAGGACTGCGGCACGCCCTCCCACATCCGGACCTCGTGGTCCATCCGCGCCCGCACCGCGCTCGCGGGGTGGATCGACAGGTTGCGGCCGAGCTGGCCTGACGCGGTTCCCAGGCCGTTGCGGCGCAGCAGCAGCGGCGTGCCGATCGTGCCGCACGCCACGACGACCACGTCCGCGCGCACGCGCAGCGTCCCGCCCGCGCTCGTGGAGGCGACGACCTCCGTGATGCGGTCACCGCGGCGCACGAGGTCGCGCACCGTGGCGCCGGTGAACAGCACGGCGCCGTGCTCCCACGCACGCGGGACGAACGTGACCCCGGTGTGCTGCTTGGCGCCTGCGGGGCATCCGAACGCGCACACGCCGGAGCCGACGCACCCGCGGGCGTTGCGCCGCAGGTAGCCGCCGGAGAGGCCGAGCCGCTCGGCGCCGCGCCGGACGATCGCCGCGTTCTCGCCCGCCAGATCCGCCGGCACCTCGGCGACGCCGATGGTCGCCTCGACGTCGTCGAACACCGGCGCCAGCTCCTCCTCGGTGAGGTCGTGCAGGCCGTCGTCCTCGCGCCATCGTGCCAGCACGTGCGCGGGCGTCCGGAAGCACGTCCCGCTGTTGATGAGCGTCGTCCCGCCGACGCCGCGGCCGGTGGGCAGGACGATCGGCGGGTCGCCGATCGTCACGCTCTGCCCGCCGTCGCGGTACAGCCGGGGGGCCATGTCGCGCGGGCGGGCGGTGAACCCGTCGGCGTCGTGCCAGGCCCCGTCCTCGAGCATCGCGACCCGGAGGCCCGCCGCCGCGAGCTCGGCCGCGACGGGAGCGCCCCCGGCCCCGGTGCCGATCACGCACGCGTCGAACGTGACGATGCGCTCGCCCGCCAGCTCGGCGCCGGCGACGGTCTCCCCCGCGACCTTCACCAGCGTCCCTCGGCGTCGCGCAGCGCCCGGCCGCGGGCGACGTTCGCCTCGGCGTCGTAGCCGAGGCGATGCATGACCTCGGCGTCGCCGAAGTACGAGAACGCGAGCACGGCGTCGAGCGCCTCCATCGCGCCTGCGAGCGGGCCGCGACGCAGGCGGTCCAGGACCGCGGTGCGGCGCACGGTCGTCAGCCGCCGCATCCGGGCGCCCTCGCCGAGGGCGAGCGGGACGAGCTCGAGGCTCAGCAGCAGGGCACGCAGGCCGAGCCGCGTGACGGCCGGGCCGCTCGACAGGGTGGTGTCCAGCGCCGCGATGGCGTCCGTCTGTGCGACGGGCGGCAGACCGTCGGCCGGCGCGACGACGGTGTCGCACAGGCACGCCGCGATGGACGCCTCGCGACCGCTGAGCGCCTTCATCCGAGGAGCTCCAGGACGCTGAGCCGCTGACGTTCGGCCAGATCCCACGCCGCGCGGCGCGCGGCGGCCGGGTCCCCGGCTGCGACGGCCCCCGCGACCTGCCCGTAGAGGGGCGCCAGCTCGGCGTGGCTCGCCGCGACCGGGACCGCCTGGGCCTGCGGCAGGTACACGTCCCCGATCGCGTTGAGCAGCAGGACGAAGACGATGTTGCGCGAGGCCTTCGCCAGCGCGGCGAAGAACGCGTAGTCGGCCGCGGTGGCCTGCGCCATGTCCTGCGCCGCGGCCACGTCGTCGGCCAGGCGGGCGAGCAGCCGGTCGTCGTTGGCGTCGCCGCGCATGGCGGCCAGGCCCGCGATCTCGCGCAGCGTCAGTGAGCGCGCCTCCAGGACGTCGCGCAGCACGTCGGCGTTCAGGCCACCGGAGCCGAGCAGGAGGTGGCCGAGCACGTCCAGGGTCCCGTGCTCGCGCCAGTCGCGCACGTACGTCGCGTCGCCGTGTCGCACGTCGAGCAGTCCCATCTGCTCAAGCCGCTTGAGCGCCTCACGCAGGGAGGACAGCGTCACGCCCTGCTCGGCGGCGAGCTGGCGCTGGGTCGGCAGCCGCTCACCCGCCAGGACGTCGCCCGTCAGGACGCGGCGCAGGAGATCGTCGAAGACCCGATCCGAGACCAGGCCAGAGTTCGGAAGACTCATGGAGGTTGGTCACAGTACCAGAGACTTCCGAACTCTCGTCCTACCGCCGCGTCGCAAAGGTCATTACGCTGCGCCGGTGCTGCAGGTCCTCCGTCCCGTTCCGGACCGCGCG
>SYBY01000077.1 GCA_005788585.1 Actinomycetota bacterium
CCGCCCTCGACCTTCACGATCTTGCGCCGGCCCGTCGCGGCCCGCGCGAGGCGCACGGCGTGGTAGAGCGGGTCGCTGCCGCCGCCCCCGCAGAAGCCGATCCGGTCGGCCTCGGGCAGGAGGTCGACGAGCCGCTCGGCGAGCGCCGCCTCGTGGATCTGCGCGCAGCCGACGAACGTCTGCCCGTCGGCCATCGCCTTCGCCACCGCGCCGTCGACGCCGGGGTGCGAGTAGCCGAGGATCGCGGTGCCGTAGCCGCCGTGGTAGTCGAGGTACTCGGTGCCGTCGACGTCCTCGATGTGCTGGCCGCGGCCACGCACGAAGACGAGGGGGTACGGGTCCTCCCAGCGGCCCGCGCCGGTCACGCCGGAGGGCAGGAGGCCCCGCCGGTAGGGCAGCATCTCCTCGGAGCGGCTGGTGTCCACGATGGTCATGCAACCTCCTGCGCGGCAGGGTCTTCCAGGGTTAGGGGCGCCGGGTCGAGGAACCGGCGCAGGACGTTCAGGGACATGCGCGCGACGTTGTTGTCGTAGCGCTCGTACGCCATCGCGGCGGTCCAGCCGATCGAGCCGACGCTGAACACCGCGCCGCCCATCGCGGTCGGCATGAGCGTGATGTCGGCGCGCACGTCGTCGCACGTGGTCCCCCCGAGGCGCAGGTGCGTGACGGGCACGTCCTCGCACACGAGCAGCACGAAGTCGCTGTGCCCGCCCTGCGACGTGGCGAGCACGAGCGCGTCCGGCGGGCTGCCGTAACGCGGGTCCCACCGGTCGATCTCGTCCGACGCCGCGCCGCCCATGGAGAACCCGAAGTCGCCGATGACCTCGTCCTCGCCGATGCCCTCGAAGACGAAGGCCGCGCGCGGGTCGCGCGCACCCGGCGACTGGTGGTAGCCGGGCGCGTCGGGGTCGAAGCCCTGCGCGGCGAACCCCACGCCGACGAGCGCGTTGGGCGACCGCCCACGGTTGCGCCACAGCCCGCCCAGCTCGCCCGTCGACGTGTGGTGCATCTCGCCGGCGGCCGACTCCCAGCAGCGGATGCCGCACACGCCCCGGCGGATCTCCACGACGTGCTCGCGCTCCGGGTCGATGCTCGTGACCCAGTAGAAGCCGTTGCCGCCGAGGTACATCAGGCGCCCGCCGCCGTCGAGCCAGGTCTCCAGCGCATCCATCATCGGCGCGGTCCAGTACTCGGGGTGGCAGCCGGTGATGAGCACCCGGTACGGCGCGAGCAGGTCCGCGCCCTCGGCGTGCAGGTCATGGTCGGTGAGCACGTCGGCGTCGACGTCCTCGCGGTCGAGCCAGTCGGTGACGTAGAGGTCGGCGCTGAACGCGCGCGGCGCGTGGGTCTGCCAGTTGCGATGCCAGGGCCGCATGTTCAGCACCGGACGGCGCATGCTGGAGAACGCGACGCCCGTGCCGTCCGTGTGCGTGTCGTAGAGCGACGAGCCCAGCTCGGGGTGCTCGCGCAGGAGGAGGTCCCCGCGGTCGGGCAGGATCTCCATGCCCATGACGCCGGGCTCATGCACGAACGCCCGCTCCTGCATCCGCTCGTTGGCGTACGCGGCGTACGAGACGGTGGGGAAGAGGACTGCGACGTCGGCGGTCGCGGCCCCGGCGGGAGGCAGGACGAAGAACGGCACGATGTCCTCCATCTCGCCTGCGCGCAACCGCGCGCCGTAGACCCCGCTCGGCAGGTCACCGGGCAGATCGAGGCGGACGGTCGGCGTCCAGCGGCAGTCCTCGAGGTCGTCCTCGTGGAAGTGGCAGGCCGCGTAGTGGGCGGGCTCGAGGTCGGGATGGTTCGCCGCGCCGGTGTACGCGTGGCCGGTCGCCGGACGGCTCGGGAGGTGGAAGAACGCGACGGCGGCGCCGGACTCCTCGGCGCCGAGCTCCCATGCCGCGAGCGGCGCGGCGGCGTCGAGGGTGTCGGGGGTCCGGGCGTCGGCCCACAGCCGGGGCGATTCGAGCTTGCCGTTGAAGACGCCCAGGCCCGTGGGCTGTGAGGCGGCGGCGTCGAGCTCGGTGGCGGCGATCAGGACGGACGTGGCGCGGACGGGCGCGCCGGCTGCGACGGCGCCCGAGGTGGCGTCCTCACGCGGGGGCCAGCCCGCGGTCCGCAGCCAGAGCCCGATGGTCCCGGCGGCCGGATCGTGCGCTGCGACGACGTGGGACCAGCGGCGCTCGGCGGGGCCGCGGTCCAGGCGGATCTCCCCGCCCGCGGCCTCCAGGACGAGGGCGCCGTCGGCGTCCAGCAGCAGGGTGAAGACGTCCGGGCAGGCCAGCACGCCCTGCCGGCGGCCCTGCGCCGGGGTGGTCGGCCAGAGCCACAGGTCGACGGTGAACGCACCGAGCGCGGTGTCGTCGGGCAGCGCCCCGACGGCGAAGGACCCGCGCGCGACCGCCTGCAGCGTGGCCGGGTACGTGCCCGCCCCCGCGACGGCGACCTCGGCGCTGCGCGCGCCCGGGCCTTCAGGATGCTCGTCGCCGCAGTACAGGCGCACGACATCGACGTCGACGGACGGCGCGCTGGCGCTGACCATGACGTCGAGGCCCTCGCCCGGCCGGGCGCTCAGGCGATCCGCGTAGCCGAAGAGTGTTCCACTGGGTGAACGCGTGTTCCGCACGAGAGAACAGGCTGATCGGCGGCCGGGGCTCGCGGTAGCGCCGGGCGGGCCATCTCGTGTCCAAACGGGTTCGCCACCCGGTCGAGTCGGCCCCGGGCCTTTCCGGTCAGCGCAAGGATGGGCGCAGCCAGCGTCCCGTCCCGACGTCGGCGACGACGACCCCGTCCTGCGCGACGAGCGTCCCGCGCACGAACGTCATGGCCACGCCGCCGTGCACCTCGCGGCCGGCGTAGGGGGTCCAGCCCGCCTTGGAATGCACGTCCTCGTCGCGCAGGGTGCGCGTGGCGGAGGGGTCGACGAGGACGATGTCGGCGTCGAACCCCGGCGCCAGTGCGCCCTTGCGGTCCCCGATCCCCAGCGCGGCGGCGGGCCCCTCGCTGTAGACGGCGATCAGGCGTTCCCAGCCGAGTTCGCCTCGATGGACGGCGTCGAGCAGCAGCGGCATGGTCGTATCGATCCCGGGGAGGCCGAACGGGCAGTCGTAGATGTCGCCCTCGGCCTTCTGGGCCAGGGTCGACGGCGCGTGGTCGCTGGACAGCAACGCGACGCCGCCGTCGCGCACCGCCGCCCACAGGTCGTGCCCCGCGGGAGCCGGCCGCGCGGGCGGCGTGAACTTCCGCGTCGGGCCGTGCTCGACGACCTCCGCCTCGTCGAGGAGCAGGTACTGGGGGCAGCTCTCGACGTCCAGTGCGGCCCCGCGCGCCCGCTCGCGCCGCGCGAGCTCCACGACCTCCGGCTGGCTGGCATGGGCGATCGTGACCCGCGCGCCCGTGAGGCGGGCGAGCAGCGCCGTCACCACGACCGCGGTCAGCTCCGCCTCGGACGAGCGCCACGCCGGCAGCACGCCGAAGTCGTCGCGCAGGGCGGCGCGCAGGCGGCGCTCGGCCCCCGCGGTCATCGACTCGTCCTCGCAGTGGGCGAGCACCCGGATCCCTGCTGCGGCGGTGGACCGCAGCAGCCGCAGCTGCATGTCGGGGTCGAGCCCCTGGATGCCGTGCGTCGTGCAGGTGAAGGCCTTGATGAACGCGACACCGGCCTCGCGCAGCCGCCCGGCGTCCTCAAGGGTGTCGGGCGCGGCATGCGCCCCGAGGACGTAGTCGACGACCGAGCGCCCCTCGAGGTGGCCGGTCTTCTGACGCAGCTCCTCGGGTGTCCTCACCGGCCATCCGTGGGTGTGCTCGGCCACGCAGGTGACTCCCGCGGCGGCCGCGGCGGCGGACCCGTGCGCGAAGTCCTCGCGCTCGACGGGGCCCGGCTCCATGAAGTGGACGTGCTGGTCGACCATGCCCGGCAGGGCGACGAGACCGGTCGCGTCGATGGTCCGCGCCGCGCGGCCGGACGGGCCGTCGCGCAGCTCGGCGATGCGGCCGTCAGAGCCGACGGCGATCGTGCCGTGCCGGCGGCCCGCCGGGGTGACGAGCAGCGCGCCGGTGATCTCGAGTGCCGTCATGGCCGCGGGTACCGGGTCCGCTCGACGCGCGCCTCGCAGACGAGGCGGCCGTGGCTGACGACGAACCGGCGTGGCGGCTGCTCGGCCACCGCCGCCCGCACGTCGGCGACGGGCACCACGACGATGTCCGCGCGGTCGCCGGGCTCGAGCCCGTACCCGCCGGCCCTGCGCATGGCCCGCGCGGCGTTCACCGTGACCATGTCCATGACGGTCTCCAGCTCGTCGGGCCAGGCGAGCTGGCAGGTGTGCGCCACGAACGACGCGACTTCGAGCTGGTCGGCGCGTCCCAGCGGGTAGTAGGGGTCGTCGACGTCGTCCTGTGCCGCGAGGACGTTGACCCCGGCGTCGAGCAGCTCGCGCACGCGTGTCGTCCCTCGACGGACGGCGCCGCGGTCGTCGCGGCCATGGAGCAGGAGCGAGATCTGCGGGTTCGTGCACACGGAGATCCCCGCCTCCGCGACCAGGCCGACCACCAGGCGCGCGTGCGGCTCGTCGTATGCCGCGAGGGCCCCCGCATGCGACACGGTCACGCGGCCCTCCCAGCCCACCTCGATCGTGCGGTGCGCGAGGTACTCCAGGCTGCGCTGCGCCGGGTCGTCGCTGTCGTCGCACAGCATGTGGACGTCGGCGTCACGGCGCCGCGCGAGGTCGAGGCAGAAGTCGACGTGGGCGCGCATCCGCTCGTCGGTCGCCTCGCCCGCGGGCAGGCCGCCCACGACGTCCGCTCCGGCCTCCATGGCCTCCTCGAACCGCCGCTCACCGCCGGCGTCGGCGTACAGGAGGTCCTGCGGGAAGACGGCCACCTGGATGTCGACCTCGCCCGCCCAGCGCTCGCGCAGCGCCACGAGCGCGCGAGCGCCGGTCGTGCCCGCGACGGCCTCGACGTCGGCGAAGGCCCGCATGCGCGTGGTGCCGTGGCCGAGCGCCTGCTCGACGACCCCGGACGCGCGCTCGACGATCGCCTCGACGGTGTAGGTCTCGCGATGGCGGCGGTTGACCTCCCACATGCCATCCCATCCCGGCCACCGCGGTGGGCGCAGGGCGTCGCCGATGCAGGTCTTGTCGAGGTGCTGGTGGGCGTTGACGAACCCGGGGAGGGCCAGGCCGCCCTCGCCGTCGAGGGTCTGCGCCGCATCGACGGCGAGCGCCGGACCGACGGCGGAGATCGTGCCCTCCGCCACCGCGACGTCCACGGGGGCGGGGTGTGTGCGGCAGCGCACATTGCGGAGCAGGAGGTCGGCGGGCATGGCGCTCATCATGCGCGCGCGGGGTCCTTCCGCCTATCGCCGGGGAGTCGGCGAACGACCCGGAAACCCCCGCCGTTCCGTCCAATGACGGAAAGCGCGTTCCGCTGAGTGGACAGTTGGGCCGGGCTGAGGCCAGTTCTTCCTCCGGGCGGAATGTCGGGGTCGCTTCTGGACATCCGGGCGAACTGCCGTGCCGCTCGGCTTGGCCCGGGTGGCGCTATCGGGGCGGACCAACTGTCCGGATCATCGAAGTGCACCCCGAACCGGTTCTTCGGGGGACCCGGAGCC
>SYBY01000483.1 GCA_005788585.1 Actinomycetota bacterium
CTGCGAGCACCCGTTCGGGCAGCCGCTCATCTTGATGTGGATGCCGCGGGTCAGCGGGTCGGTGATGTTCATCGACTCGACCTTCGCCTGCACCGCGCGGTTCAGGCCCATCGACGACGTGATGCCGAGCTTGCAGCTGTCCGTGCCGGGGCACGAGACGACGTCGTTGATCTCCTGCGCGCCGATGTCGTTCAGGCCGAGCTCGCCGAGCGCCTTCCACGCGTCGTAGACCGACTCGTCACGGACCCAGCGCAGCACGAGGTTCTGGAACACCGTCGCGCGCATCCACCCGGCCGAGAAACGGCGGGCGACGTCGGCGACGCCGCGCAGCTGCTCGGGCGAGAGGTCGCCGCGGGTGACCTTGATCTCGATGGAGGAGAAGCCCGCCTGGCGCTGCTTGCGGACGCTCGCCTCGCTGAAGCGGGCGAACGCGGCCGCGTCGTCCGGCGTGGGCGTGCCGAAGGTCTCCGGGACCGGCGGGACGTGCGCCTCCTCGTCCATGAGGAACAGGAGGGGCTTCGGGTCGAAGTTGCGCTCGTTGACCCAGTCGCCCTGGAGCTGCTCGTCGACCTGACGGCGCAGCTCCTCGATGCCGAACTTGTCGACGAAGACCTTCATGCGGGCCCGCGCGCGGTTGACGCGCAGCCAGTCCTGGGCGTCGAAGATCCGGAAGACGGCCTCGGCGATCTTCAGGTACTCGCCATCGTCGACCGTCGCGAACTCGGTGAGCGTGGGCGCGACGCGCGGCATGATCGACGTGCCGCCGCCGACGCGGATCTCGAAACCCTTCACGCCGTCGCGGATGCGCGGGATGAAGGCGATGTCGTGGATGCCGGTGATGGCGCGGTCGGCGTCCGACGCGGCGAACGCGGTCTTGACCTTGCGCGGCATGAGCTGCGTCGTGGGGTGACGGACGAAGTAGCGGACGTACGCGCCGGCGTACGGCGTCGGGTCGAACGTCTCGTCGTGCGCGATGCCCGCCCACGGGTCGCCGGTGACGTTGCGCACCGTGTTGCCGCAGCCCTCGCGAGAGGAGAGGCCGGCCTCGGCGATGCGGGTCATGAGCGGCGTCATGTTGCGCAGCGGCACGTCGTGCATCTGGATGCACTGGCGCGTGGTGAGGTGCGCCTTGTTCTTCGGGACGAACTGCTCGACGACGTCGGCGAAGGCCTCGAGCTGCTCAGGCGTGACGCCGCCCCACGGCAGCTTGACGCGGATCATGTTCACGTCGGGCTGGCGCTGGCCGTAGACGCCCTGCTTCAGGCGGAACCCGATGAACTGCGGCTCAGGCGTCTCGCCGCCGAGGAACTTCTCCGACTCGACCTCGAAGTCCGCGAACTCCTCCTGGAGGATCGGGATGATGTGGCCGGGGACGTTCTCGTAGACCTCGGGGGCCTTGAGGGACCCGCGGGGGCCGTGCGGTCTGCTCGGGGTGCTGGTCGGCTCCATCAGGGTGAGATCTCCGTGGTGGTTCGCGTGCGCGAGGGTCTTGGTGGACCCGGGTGGGGAAATATACCCAAATCGGATCAGGATTCCCTATTCTCGACCGAACCCAGGGGAAATGAACCCCTTTCGGGGCTCGCTGGACCGACGTCTGGGCGGGCGGTGGAGCTAGCCCCAGGGGTGCGGGTCGCCCCACGGGTCCCGGTCGACCCCGGCGTAGCCGGCGGATTCCAGCAGCGCGTTACGCTGCCAGGGGTTCCGCGGCTCCTCGGCCGAGACGATCACGGGCGCGTGGTTGCGCATGAACTGCTCGAGCGCGGCGACGATCGCGGCGGCCTCCTCGGGGGAGGCGCTCGGGGCGATCAGCTCCAGCTGCGGGCGGCGGTTCATGGCGCGAAGGCTACCGAGCCTCGCCGCCGAGCGCGCGCCACGCGAGCGCGGCCGTGCGCGCGGCCCAGTCGTCGCCCGGGGCGATCCCGGCCAGGGCGCTGGCGTAGTACGCGCCGGTGAGCATCGGCAGGACGGTCTCGAGGTCGGCGTCGGGGGCGATCAGGTCCCCGTCGCGTGCGCGCTCGAGGATGGCTCGGAGCTGCGCGCGCCGCGGCAGCACGATCCGCTCGCGGTACAGCGCAACCAGCTGCGGGTCGGTCGCGTCGACGAGCATCGTGCCGACGAGCGAGACGCCCCCGGGGCGGCCGACGCCGTGTGCGTAGGCCCGCAGCTCACGCACGAGATCGGCGTACGGGTCGTCGGTCGGGGTGCGCTCGGCGGCGCGGGACATCGCGGCGATCGAGGCCGTGGCGAGGTCCGCCTTCGTGGGCCACCGCCGGTAGACGGCCTGGCGCGTCGTCCCGGCCTCGGCGGCGACGGCGGCCAGGGACATCGCCTCGTAGCCGCGGGTGGCGAGGTGCTCACGGGCGACGGCGAGGACGCGGCTGTCGATCTCCGGGTCGCGCGGGCGGCCGGGTTGCGGGGCGGGTGCCACGGCGCCATCGTACTGGACACAATACGAGACTGTGTTGTATTGATATAGCCATGTCCGCATCCATCGACGTTCTCCACCCGGAGCGCCCGAAGCAGGTCCTCATCGTGGCCTCCAATCCCGCCGTCTCCGACCAGACCGGCTGGCCGATCGGCTTCTGGTGGGCTGAGCTCACGCACCCGTACTGGGAGTTCGTCGAGCGTGGCTACGAGGTCACGATCGCCTCGCCCGATGGCGGCGCGCTCACGCCGGACGGGTTCAGCGACCCGCAGGACGAGTCCGGGTACTCCGCCCACGACCTGATCAGCCTGGGGTTCAAGACGAGCCCGGCTCACGCGGCGCTGATCGAGGACACGACGGCCCTGGCGGACATCGACCCCGCCGCCTTCGACGCGGTCTTTCTCGTCGGCGGGCAGGCGCCGATGTTCACGTTCCGTGGCAACCCCGCGATCCTCGACCTCGTCCGCGCGTTCTACGACGCCGGCAAGCCGACGGCCATCGTCTGCCACGCCACCTGCGTCCTGCTCGAGGCGACGAAGGCCGACGGCGCGCTCATCGTCGACGGCCTGAGCTGGACCGGGTTCGCCGACAGCGAGGAGCGGTACGCCGACGAGTTCGTGGGCCAGAAGATCCAGCCGTTCTGGATCGAGGAGGAGGCGCGCAAGCTGCCGAACACGAACTTCCTCGTGCAGTCGCGCTTCAAGGCGCACGCGGTGCGCGACGGCAACCTCATCACCGGGCAGCAGCAGTACTCTGGGGCCGCGGCTGCGCGACTCGTTATCGAGGCGCTGGGGGTCTGACCATGCGGATCGCGATCGTGGGAGCAGGCCGCGTCGGGACGACGCTTGGCGCGGGCTGGACGGCGGCCGGACACGACGTCGTCTACGGCGTGCGTGAGGCGGAGGGCGGCGACCGCCTGGCCGTCGCCGAGGCCGCGACGGGAGCGGACGTCGTCGTTTGCGCCCTGCCGTTCGCCGCGGTCGCGGGCGTGTTCGCGGGGCTCGACGTCGGGGACGCGATCGTCATCGACGCGTCGAACCCGCTTACCCCCGGCGCGGACGAGGCCGAACGCGCAACGGCCACGTCCGGCGCCGAGCGGCTGGCCGAGCTGACCGGGAGCGCGCGCGTGGTGAAGGCGTTCAACACCACCGGGTCGGCGAACATGGCCGACCCGGCATTCCCGGGCGGCGCGGCGGCGATGTTCGTCGCGGGCGATGACGAGGCGGCGAAGGCGACGGTGAGCGAGCTGGCGGCCGCGCTGGGGTTCGACCCGCTCGACGCGGGCCCGCTGTCGGCCGCGCGCGACCTCGAGCACGTCGCCAACCTGTGGATCCGCATGGCCTACGGACTGGGCAACGGCCCCGGCTTCTCGTTCGCGGTGCTGCGGCGGTGACCCGATACGCGGGGCCCGCTCAGCGGTCGCGCAGCGCTGCCCGCCGCCGCTCCAGCTCTGCCCGCTCCACCGCGTTCTCGCTCAGCGCGATGGCCCGGTCGTACGCCGCGTCGGCCTCGACAAGATCCCCGGCCCGCCGCAGCAGCTCGGCGTGCGCGGCGTGCAGCGGCTGGTACGCCGCAAGCCGCTCGTCGCGCAGCAGCGGCGCCAGCACCGCCATCCCGTCACCGCCCGCGAACGCCACCGCGACGGCCCGGTTGACCTCGACCACCGGTGACGGCGCGCGCCGCGCCAGCTCCCCGTAGAGCGCCGCGATCTGCGGCCAGTCCGTCGACGCGGCATCGGCCGCCTCGCAGTGCAGCGCCGCGATCGCGGCCTGCAGCTGGTAGGTCCCCGGCGCACGACGCTCCAGCGCGCGGCGCAGCGCCTCGCGTCCCTCCGCGATCCGCCCGGCGTCCCACCGCGACCGGTCCTGCTCGTCGAGTGCGACGTACGCGCCGTGCTCGTCGACCCGCGCGTCACGTCGCGCGTCCTGGAGCAGCATCAGCGCGAGCAGGCCCTCGGTCTCGGCGTCACCGGGGACGAGGCGGATGAGCAGCCGCCCGAGCCGGATCGCCTCGGCACACAGCTCACCGCGGACCAGCCGGTCGCCCGACGCCGCGGCGTAGCCCTCGGTGAAGATGAGGTAGACGACGGCGAGGACCCCGCGCAGGCGCTCGGGCAGGTCCGCCGCGTCCGGCACGCGGTAGGGGATCCCCGCCGCCGCGATCTTCCGCTTGGCCCGGCTCAGGCGCCGCCGCATCGTCTCCTCGGACACGAGGAGCGCCCGCGCGACCTCCGCCGTCGTCAGCCCGCCGAGCGACCGCAGCGTCAGCGCCACGCGCGCGTCCATCGCCAGCGCGGGATGGCAGCAGGTGAAGAGGAGCCGCAGCCGATCGTCCTCGACGACAGGCGCGTCGAGCGCGGCCTCCTCGTCACGGCGCAGCGCGTCGATCTCGGTCAGCCGCTGCAGCGCCGCCATGCGGTCGGCCAGACCGCGGTCGCGCCGCAGGCGGTCGATCGCGCGGCGGCGCGCGGTCGTCGTGATCCACGCGCCCGGCCGCTCGGGGATCCCGTCGCGCGGCCAGCTCGCGATCGCGGCGGCGAAGGCGTCCTGCACCGCGTCCTCCGCCAGGTCGAAGTCGCCGACCTGGCGGATGAGCGTGGCGAGGACCGCCGGCGCCTCCTCGCGAAACGCGAGCTCGACCGCGCGCCGCTCGGTCACGTCGGCGCGGGGATCTCCATGACGGGCCGCACCTCGATCGAGCCGGTGGGCGCGTTCGGCAGCTTCGCCGCCCACGCGCACGCCGTGTCGAGGTCCGGGACGTCGAGCACGTAGTACCCGCCGAGGTGCTCCTTCGTCTCGGCGAACGGGCCGTCGGAGAGCAGCGTGTCACCCTCGCGGACGCGGACGGTCGTGGCCGTCTCGGCGCCGAGGAGTGCCTCGCCGCCCACCATCACGCCTGCGTCCTGCATCTCCTGCGTCACCGCCATCCACCGCTCGAAGTCGGCGGCCTCCTCCGGGGAGCCGGGTGCCGGTGCGGCGGACGGGTCGTCGTAGAGCAGCAGCATGTACTGCATGGGAAACCTCCTGGTGGGTGGTCGTTCGTGCAGACGTCGAACGGGCTGCGGTCAGAGGGACAGCTAGGGTCCGGTTCATGCCCGAGCTGGCGCTGCTGAACTCCGACACGATCCTCGCGGCAGTCTCGCCGACGGGCGCGATCGAGGCCACCCGCGACGCGTTCCTGCGCCACCACCGTGGCGAGTGGACCATGCCGAGCAAGGTCTACATCGAGAACTACCCGGCCGGGGACTTCCGCGCGATGCCCGCGATGGGCGGGGACCTGGCGATGGTCAAGTGGATCACGTCGTTCCCGGGCAACCCGGCGAAGGGACTGCCGACCGTGAGCGGCGTGCTGGTCATGAGCGACGCGAACACCGGTGTGCCGCTGGCGATCCTCGACGCGCGCGCGGTCACCGCGCTGCGCACGGGCGCCGTTGCGGCGGTGGCTGCGGACGCCCTGGCGGGGCACGACGCGAAGACCGTCGGCATCGTCGGCTGCGGCCTGCACGGCGCGTGGGCGGCGCGATGCATGGCGGCCGCCGGCTACGGCCCGGGTATCTGCAGCGACCCGAACGCCGCGGCCGCCGAGGAACTGGCCGCCGAGCTCGGTTGGCAGACCGACGGGGATCCGTTCTGCTGCGACATCGTCTGCTGCGTCACGCCCGGACACGAGATCGTGCTGACCAAGGAGCGCGTCCGCACGGGCGTGCACCTGAACATGCTCGGCGCCGACGGTCCTGGCAAGGCCGAGGCGAGCATCGAAGCCGTGCAGTCCTGCGAGCTGTTCTGCGACGAGTGGGCGCAGGCGTCCCACGGCGGCGAGCTGACCGGCGCGGTCGAGGCGGGCGTCGTCACCCGCGCCGACGTCACCGACCTCGGCGCGGTTCTCGCCGGCGACGCGCCGGGCCGCAGCGAGCACGCCGCGACCACGCTGTTCGACTCCACCGGACTGGCGATCCAGGACCTCGGCGTCGCGGCCGCGGCGCTGGACGCGGTCCGCGCCGGCCGCGTGCCGGCGCAGACCATCACCCTCTGATCAGCCGCCCGGACGCACGCGGAGGGTCGACCGCGTGCTCGCGGTCCCGACCTGCGACGCGTTCAGCCGGAACGACAGCCGCGCGCCCGAGCGCCGCAGCCGCGGGCTTACCCGGACGCCGCCGGCCCGCAGCCGCACCCGCAGGACCTTCGCCGACTGCCCGCTGGGCACCGACACGCGGATGCTCTGGCCCGTCACCGTGACCCGGGCGCGCGCGCCCTTCTTCAGGCCCGACGCGCTGACCCGCACCCGTTTGCGCACGATCGCCGCACGCTGGAACTCCATCCCGCGCGGGACGACGAGCTGCACCGACCGCAGCCGGTTGCGCGCGCCGACGACCCGAAGGTCCATCGACGGCCGGCCGCGTCGCAGCGAGCTGACCCGCAGCGTCGCCGCCGGACCGCAGCCCGGGATGACCGCTTCGGTCTTGGCCTTGAACGACGGCCCGGCCTGCGAGAGGAACGTCCCGTCGAACGCCACGCTGCTCTCGGCGCACAGGTTCCTGCCCGCCTGCAGCACGCTGCCGGCACCGCCGTTGAACGACAGGTCGAAGCGCGACAGCGGTACGTCGGGCACCGGCTCGACCGTGGTGATCAGCCGCTGGTTTGACCCGAACGTGATCCTGCCCGCGAGCGTGATCGGCAGCAGGCCGTTGAGCTGGATCCGCAGCTCAGGCAGCGGGACCCCGGGGACGGACACCATCGTGACCGGCCCGGAGAGGGGTTCGAGCAGCAGCGGGGTGGTCGCCGACGCGCGGCCCAGGATGGACCGCGCCTCGCAGCCGCCGGCCTCGAACGTCGCGAGCGGGCACGCCCGGTCGATCCGTGTGCTGTCGATGGAGATGCCCGCCGGCAGCACGAGCTCGACGCGCTTGGTGTTCGCCTCGCCCGGCCCCTGCGTCAGTGTCGTGCTCAGGCCCGGGTGGCCGTTCTCGGCAGCCTCCCGCGCGCCACCGGAGATGACCGCGCTGAGCTTCGGCGCGTACGGCAGGTTCTCGCACCCGACCGCCTGGTACGGCGCGGCGACCTCCGCCGTCCCGCCGAGGTCGGACCCCAGCGTGGCCGTGATCTGCTGCGGCGCGCAGTTCGTCGCGTTCAGCGCGAACCCGGGCTTGTCCAGCCGCACCTCCAGCGCGCGGATCGCGGTCGAGATGCCCTGCTGGCGCTGGGGCACGTTCTCGACGACGAGGTTCAGGCCCTTGTCCGCGTCGCGTACCTGCAGCCGGCCGGGGACGACGACCTTGCCGAGGTCCAGCGGGCCGAACCGCGCGAGGGCCGTGATGGTCAGGCCCGCGGGATCGCCGCCCTGTCCCTGCGTGAGGAACACCTCGCCGCCGAGGCGCAGCGGGGCCGGCCCCGGTCCCGCGGTCGCGACGACGGAGCCGACCTTCGTGTCCGCGGGGCAGTCCCCGGTCGCCGCCTGCGCGAGCGGGCACTGCGCTGCCGCGCCGAGCCGTCCGAGCAGGCCGGGCGGGAGGCGCACGACCGCGCTGGAGATCCGCGCGTGGCCGTCGGGGCGTTCGAGCGTCGTGATGATCGACGTGTCCGCCCCGGCCTGCGGCGGGTCGGTCGACGCACCCAGCGAGGGGGCGAACCGATTGGGGTCCTCGCAGTTCTGGTCGACGACGATCTGGCTGGAGGTCGTCGTCGGCGCCTGGCCGCTGAACGGCGTGGCGGTCGTCTGCTCGGTGTAGGTCCCGCAGCTGCGCGGCGACGCGACGATCGCGTTGGGCCCGCCGCGGAAGCTGAAGCGGAACAGCGTGAACGGCACGGGCGGCAGGCCGGTGAGCTCGGTCGTCAGCTGGCCCGTGGCCGGGTCGACGGTCGCGACGGCCTCGATCTTCACGCGGACCGCGTCGTCCTCGGGGCCCAGCGCTGCCGTGGCGAAGAACCGCAGCGGCTTACCCGGGATCGGGTCGCCCATGAAGATCGGCCCCTTGATCGCCCCCTTCAGGAGCACGGGCGAGTCAAACTCGACCTCGCCGATCCGTGACCCCTCCGGGCAGCGCGCGGGGCCGGTGCCGAAGCGGTCGAACTGCGCGTCGGTGCACCCGGCGAGCTGTCCGTCGGACGCGGCGGTGGGCGACAGCTCGTACCCCACGGGGAGCACGAGCTTGGCCTCCTTGACGTGGGCGAACACGCGCGGCTCGGCGGGCGCGGGAACCCGCACCTCGGCGGTCAGCGGCGTGGGGGCGTCAGCCTGGCCGTTGCCGATGATGGTCGACGTCTGGGCGTAGGGCAAGGTGCCGCAGTCCGTCGGCGTGTAGCCGTCGCTGGCAGACGTGACGTCGCCTCGGTAGGAGACGATCTCGACCCGGCTGACTGCCGGTTTGCTGCAGTCGGTCGGGTTGCTCGTGAAGCCCTCGCGCATGGTGGGGTGCGCGCTCTTGCTGCCCCAGAGCCGCAGCCCGAGCCGGCGGACCTCGATGGGGATGCCGAGGAAGTCCCGCGGGGTGTCGAAGACCGTGGCGTCGAGCCCGCCGTCGTCGGCGCGCAGCCGGATCGCGCTTTCGAGCTTGATCGCCGGCACGCCGGGGAGCCCGGGGAGGACGACCTCGATTTGCAGCCCGAGCCGCGCGGCTTCGGTCCCCGCGGGATCGAGGTTGAAGACCTTGCCCTGCAGCAGGGACTCGGTCAGGGGAACGAGCCCTTCGACCGCAGCCGACACGCTGCCGACCTGGGCGCTGTTCGGGCAACCGCCGGAGGACCGGAACTTCGCCGGCGTGCAGGTCGCCGAGGCACGCGGCGAGCCGATCTGGCCCGGCGCGAGGGAGATGCGCATCTCACGCGCATCGTCGCCGAGGCCCGGGATGCCGCCCAGCTCGGGGTCACCGCCGCCGTTCAGCGCCAGCGCGAGGCAGAAGTCGGTGTACGCCCCGGACTGCGGCGACACCGTGGGTGTGCTGTTCGTGGAACAGCTCGACGCGGGCGTCACGGGCTTGGCGACGATCTTGTCGATGCGCACGGCGGCGCTCGCAGGCGACGCGCCGCCCAGCAGGATCAGGGCACCGGCAAGTACGGGCAGCGCGCATTCGGGCACGCCGCGACCCAGCAGAGCTGACACAGGTCCTCCCCCCGTTCAGTTCGACCCGAACGTAACATCTGAC
>SYBY01000484.1 GCA_005788585.1 Actinomycetota bacterium
GATCACCTTGCCGTGCATGCCGCAGGTCGACACCACCAGCCACCAGATCCACCGGGCGCTCGGCGTGCACAGCCACGAGATCGCCACGCACGAGGCACCGGCGTCCCCGCACGTCTGTCCCGAGTGCCAGCTGCCCTTCGTCTTTCCCACCGAGGCCCTCGAGATCGACGAGTGGCACTTCGCGGTGGGGCTCCGCTGCCCCAACTGCGACTGGGAGGGCGCGGGGATCTACGACGACGAGGCGCTCGAGCGCTTCGACATCGGACTTGACGAGGGCACCCGCGCGCTCGTCGGCGCGCTGGACGCGCTGACCGCCGCCAACAACCGCGACGAGGCCGACCGCTTCGCCGCCGCGCTGGCCGCCGACGCGATCCTGCCCGAAGACTTCTAGGCCGCCTGACACCAGCCTGGGGGGGGAAACGTCGCCCCGCCCCGTCCCGGAAGTGGAGCCCCGGGACGGGGTGGTGGGCGCCGACATGCACGCCGGCGGCACTGACCTCATGGGGGCGGTCAGTGCCGCGGCGTCATGCATGCCACCGGCACGCCGAGGCCCGCCTCGCGCCTGATGGTCATGATGCGCCGCCCGGATTGCACGGCGTCGCGCACCTCATCGGCACGCTCGCCGAGTCGCGCCGCGAGCCCCTCCAGATCGTCCACGACGAAGGTCACGCCCCACAGGCCCGCAGGGTCGCCGGTCGCCTCCTTGGGGCCTGCGACCTCCACGAGCGCCGGGCCGGCCACGTAGAACGCCTGGCGCAGCTTCCCGGCGTCGCGGATGCGGCGCCGGTCAAGGCCTGCGGCATCGAGAGCCGCGACCGTGCGGTCGAGGTCGCCGGTGCCGACGACGACGTGATCGACCGCGCTGAACGGTCCGTCCGGTGCGGCGGCGGGAGCCAGGGCGCTGAACGCGGGGATCCCGTCCAGGCCGGCGCCGTCCGGCAGTCCGGCCCACCCCCAGGCGCGCAGTCCGCCCTCCCCCGGGCCGGCCGCGACCTCCAGGGCGATGCCGCCCACCGCACCACGGCCTGACGGGTCGAGCGAGAGCCCGAGGGCGCGCCACGCGGCGGGGTCTGCGTTGACGCGCAGGGCGGTGAGGACGGGATGATCGCTGGGCATGGCACCCGACGCTACCGGGCGGTAGGGTCAGCGCATGCCTCGCACGATGCCCCACGTCGACGGCGTCGACCACCAGTACATCACCGCCGGCGCGCTGCGGATGCACGTCGCGATGGCCGGCCCGCAGGACGCCCCTCCCCTGCTCCTGCTGCACGGCTGGCCCCAGCACTGGTACCTGTGGCGCAACGTCATCCCCGCCGTCGCGACCGACCACCGGGTCATCGCCCCCGACCTACGCGGGTTCGGCTGGACCGACGCCCCGCCCGGCGGGTACCGCAAGGAACGCATGGCGTCGGACGTGCTGGCGCTGCTCGACACGCTCGGGATCGAGCGGGTCAAGCTCGCCGGACACGACTGGGGCGGGTGGATCGGCTTCCTGCTCTCTCTCCGGGCACCCCAGCGCTTCGAGCGCTACCTCGCGCTGAACATCGCCCCGCCCTTCGTGCCACCTCGGACCGACCCGGGTGCGCTGCTTGCCGCCGTGCGCCTCTGGTACCAGGTGGTGCTCGCCGGCCCGCTCGGTGCCCAGTTCATGCGCCGCGGCGGGACCGAGATCGTCTGGCGCGCCGCCCTGCGCGACCCCGACGCGGTCGACGCCGTGGCGCGCGCGGCGTTCACCGACGCCTTCCGCGAGCCTGCGCGAGCGCGCGCATCACAACTCGTCTACCGCGAGTTCCTGCTGCGCGAGCTGCTGCCCGCCATGGCGGGCCGCTACCGCAGCACGCGGCTCACGGTGCCGACCTACCTGCTGTTCGGCGAGGAGGACGACGCAGTCGACCCCGGGGTCCTCGACGGCGCCCGGCCGTTCTGCGACGACCTCACGATCGAACTCGTGCCGGGCGTCGGCCACTTCATCGTCGACGAGCGCCCCGACCTCGTGGTCGAGCGAATCCGGAGCTTCCTGGGCTGACGCGACCGCGTCAGCGGTTGCGCTTGCGCTGCTGGCGCGCCTGCTTGCCCTTGGCGCGCCGCTTGTCACGGTCGCGGGCACGCTGCCGCGCCTTCGCGGGTCCCCCGGCCTCCTCGTCGGTCTGCTGCGGCCGGCGGTCGGCTGGGGCGTTGCGCCGGGCGTCGCGCATGATCACGAACGCGATGCCGCCGAGCAGGCCGATGGCCGCGCCGAGGATGAGGAGCTGCTGCACGGCGCTGAGACCGCCGTCGTCGTCCTCCTCGTCCGGCGGTGGTGCGGTGTCGACCTCGGGCGCCGGCGGCGAGAGCAGCGGGCCGCTGCCGCTCTGGGCGTGTGCGGCCGGCACGATGGACGCCAGCGTCAGCGCGGCGCAGAGGAGCAGGGCGAAGCGGCGTACGGTCATCGGGCGCGAGAGCGTACCGAGCCCGTCAGCGCTTGTGACGTGCCATCGCCGCACAAGCGACGGAGAGACCCAGGTTGAAGACGCTCGCCCCACGCAGCGCCCAGCGGGTGCGGGCCGTCTGCACCCCAGGGGACTGGGCCCACAGGACGTCGGTGCCGATCTCGGTGCCGCGCAGCCACGCGACCGCCAGCCAGTCCTCCGGGCGTCCGCGCACCGCCGCGACGGCGTGCGCGGCGGCGAACGTCAGCCAGATCGGCCCGGCGCGGCGGAACAGCGCCTCCGCGTCCGGTGCGGGCGGCTCGTGCCCGATGACGCGCAGTGTCGCGGACGGCGCGAGCAGCGCACCGGCCCCGAGCGCGAGATCGAACCCGATCATCGCGGCGTTGACCCGGCGCAGCGTCTCCTCAGAGGTCACACCGCGACCCTACCTGCGGGCTCTAGACTCTGCCGCC
>SYBY01000485.1 GCA_005788585.1 Actinomycetota bacterium
GAGCTGTCGGCCGAGTACCAGGCGGTGGCGGGGCGGATCGCGACGGTGGGCAAGGTGGCGTCGCTGCTGATCCTCATCGCGGTCTTCTTCATGACCGTCAAGCCCGGCTGAACCCACGCCGGGTGCACGTCCGCGTGCACGGCCGGTGTTCTGTCGACCACCGGCAGGAGCGCACCGCGCCACGGTGAAACCCCGAGGCGATGGACGAGCTGTGTGTGCAACGACGCCTGGTCAAGTCTCCCCCCGAGCTGTGGGCGGAAGTCAGCGATCTCGAGGCCCTGAGCCGCCACCTCGACCTCTTCGGCGAGATCCGCATCTCCCGGCTGGATCCTGAGAGCACCGTTGCCTGGGAGGGCGACCGCGCCAGCGGCACGGTGGTTTTGGATCCGGCGGGGTGGGGAACGAAGGTCACGCTGACCGCCGCGATGCGGGCACCGGCCGTGCCGGAACCCGCGCCGACAGGCCCGCCCGCCCGCGAGGTCGACGGTTCCGCGCCGCAGGCGCAGCAGCAGGAGGGAGAGACCGGCGACACGACACCTGTCGTCGCGATGGAGCAGGCCGGTGGGCCTGCTGTCGACCCACCCGCCGCCGTGCCGCCGCGCCCCGGACCGTCGGCCGCCGGGTCGGAGAAGCGCGGGTTCTTCGCGCGGCTCTTCCGCCGCCGGGAGGCCGAGCCTCACCGTCAGCCTGACCCTGAGCCTGCGGTCGCGGTGATCGCTCCACCCCCGCCGCCGGTCGCGCCCGAGCCTGTGGCCGAAGTCGCGCCGGCCGAACCGCCGGTCGACCCACCGCTGGACCCGGCCGACGCGGAGACCGCGCTCGAGCAGGTGCTCGACACGCTGGGGGCTGCGCACCACAGGCCGTTTTCCCGGTAGCGTCGACCGCGGGTCCGAGCCTGCGAGGGCCCGAGGGCGAAACCGCCTCTTCCAGCGTGCTTCCCTAGTCTTCCGGGCCATGACCCGCCAGAAGTCGCTGGAGACCTACGAGGAGAAGCTGGGCCAGCTCAACGATCTCCGCGAGCAGGCCATCCACTCCGCCACCGAAGCCGCCGTCGAGAAGCAGCACGCGAAGGGCAAGTACACCGCCCGCGAGCGCATCGAGAAGCTCCTGGACCCGGGGTCCTTCCAGGAACTCGACACCTTCGTGCGTCACCGCACGTACGACTTCGACATGCAGAAGAACCGGCCCTGGGGCGACGCCGTCGTGACCGGCCACGGCACGATCGACGGTCGCACCGTCTGCGTCTTCAGCCAGGACTTCACGGTCGTCGGTGGCTCGCTCGGCGAGGTCATGGCCGAGAAGATGTGCAAGGTCATGGACCTGGCCGCGAAGATCGGCTGCCCGGTCATCGGCCTCAACGACTCCGGCGGCGCCCGCATCCATCAGGGCGTCGTGGCCCTCGGCGGCTACGGCGACGTCTTCCTGCGCAACGTCAAGAGCTCCGGCGTCATCCCCCAGATCAGCCTGATCGTGGGCCCGTGCGCCGGCGGCGCGGTTTACTCCCCCGCGATCACATACTTCATCTTCATGGTGAAGGAGACGTCGCACATGTTCATCACCGGCCCTGACGTCATCACGACGGTCACCGGTGAGGAGGTCGGCTTCGAGGAGCTCGGCGGCGCGATGACGCACAACCAGAAGTCGGGCGTCGCGCACTTCGCCTCCGACGACGAGGACGCGTGCCTCGAGGACGCCCGCTACCTCTTCAGCTTCCTGCCGCAGAACAACCTCGAGATGCCGCCGCGCGTGGCGCCGACGGACGACCCGACGCGCCAGGACGCCGAGCTGGACACGATCGTCCCGGACAACCCGAACAAGCCGTACGACATGCGCGACGTGGTCCGCCTCGTCGTCGACGACGGCGAGTTCTTCGAGGTCCACGAGCACTTCGCGACGAACATCGTCTGCGGCCTCGCCCGCCTCGACGGCCACGCGGTCGGCGTCGTCGGCAACCAGCCGAGGTCCATGGCGGGCGTGCTCGACATCGACAGCTCCGAGACGGCGGCGCGTACGACGTCATGGCGTCCAAGCACCTGGGCGCGGACTTCAACTTCGCCTGGCCGCAGGCCGAGGTCGCCGTCATGGGCGCCGAGGGCGCGGTCAACATCATCTACCGGCGCGACATCAACTCGTCGCCCACGCCGGAGGAGCGCCGCGCGACGCTCATGGACGACTACAAGGCGCGGTTCGCGAACCCGTACGTCGCCGCCGAGCGCGGGGACATCGACGACGTGATCATCCCGCACGAGACGCGGCCGAAGGTGATCACGGCGCTGAAGACGCTGCTCACGAAGCGTGAGCCGGGGCCCAAGCGGAAGCACGGGAATATTCCCCTGTAACGTCGACCGGAGGACGAAACCAGAAGGGCGCAGCCCGGTCACGCGAAGCGCGACAGCCCTTCTCAGCGGACACAGGCCCCCTTGACCCAGGATTCCGGCGGTTGCTACCTTCGCCGCCGGTCTACCTGGGGGGGGAAGACGTGTCCAGAAGTGTCGGGCGCAGCGTGCTCTGGAGCATGCTCGCCGTGCTGGTGCTCATCGCGCTGCCGCAGTCGGCGAGCGCCAAGGTGTCGTTCACGAGCGTGGTCGCCAAGCCGATCGCGCCGACCTCGAAGTGCACGAC
>SYBY01000078.1 GCA_005788585.1 Actinomycetota bacterium
ACGCGCCGCCCAGCAGGATCAGGGCACCGGCAAGTACGGGCAGCGCGCATTCGGGCACGCCGC
Source organism: Actinomycetota bacterium (assembly GCA_005788585.1). The sequence continues at coordinate 64 of SYBY01000078.1, forward strand.
GACCCAGCAGAGCTGACACAGGTCCTCCCCCCGTTCAGTTCGACCCGAACGTAACATCTGACAAGCGACGTATGCAACATGCAACCGGTGCGCGGCGGCCCGAGGCGGGCGTCGATCAGTCAGCGGGACCTCAGCGCGCGAGCGCGCTCGGAGGTCAGGCGGGCGCGCGGAGAGTCAGCACGCGGCTGGAAACCAGCGGAGACGCCTGGCCCGGGCGGCTGGTGATGACGCGGACGCGCACACGCAGGCGCTTGCCCCTTCGTGCGGCGATCAGCGTCCGGTTGGCGCGTCTCAGCGTGAGCCGGACGGTCCGGGTGCCAACGGGCACCCGCGTCAGCGTGGCCCCGGCGAGCGTGATGGTCCGGGCCCGCCGGCTTCCAGGACGCCGGACCTTCGCGGCGCTGCTCACGCCCAGCCGGCCCGAGCACCGCTGCGTGCCGGCGCACCGGACCTTGACCGCGATGCGGCCGCGCGTGTCGAGGCGCAGGGAGGTCGAGAGCACGGTCAGGCGGCTCGGGATGGCGGCAGCGGGGAGGTCGGGGCTCGGGGTCACCGGGCCCGCTCCAGTCGGCGGAGGCGTGGGTGCGGCAGGCAGCCCCGCGCCGGGTCCGCTCGGGCGGATGGGGTCCGGGGTCTCGAGGGCTGGGGTGCCGGGGATGGGCTGGCCGACGGCACGTGGGCAGGCCTTGCCGGCAGAGGTGCTCGCCGCGATCCGGTCGACCTTGCGGTCGGCGAGAACGTAGACGCAGCCGAAGCCGTCTTCCCCGAACCCGAAGAGCGAGTAGTTGGCCGTGAACGGAAGGTCGGTGTGCTTCATCGCGACGGCAGGTGCCGCCGGGTCGATGCTGCGCAGCGGCGGCGCGCAGAGGTCGCCGAACAGGTACCGGCCGGTCAGCCCGGTCAGGTCGGGGTCGCGGACGGTCACCCCGCCGATGACGGCACACCCGCGCCATGGGTCGGTCTGCGTGACGTTGTCATTCGGGTAGACGTGGGCGGGGTCGGTGAAGTCGGGGTTGGCGGGTGCACATCGCCCCTCGCAGGCCGGCCACCCGAAGTTCGCTCCGGGGGCGCCGATGTTCAGCTCCTCCGCCGCCCCCTGACCGACGTCCGCGATGATGAGCTGGCCCTGCGGGGTGAACGACGCGCGGTACGGGTTGCGCAGGCCGAGCGCCCACACGGCAGTGCCGAAGGGGTTGCCGGCCGGGATCAGGGACGGCCCACGCGGATCGAGGCGCAGCACCTTGCCGAAGAGGCTCGCGGGGTCCTGTGCCCGCGCCGGGACGGCGTTGTCGCCGATGGTGACGTAGAGCATCCCGTCGGGTCCGAAGACCAGCTGTCCGCCGTTGTGATTGGTCGCGCCGACGGGCGCGCATCAGCGTGCGCACGGGGCGTGCGATGTCGGCCCCCGGCTCTGCGCGGTACTCGATGATGCGGATCTCGCTCGGCCCGGACGTCAGGACCACGGCGAAGGCGTAGACGAGCCCAGAGCTGGCGTAATCCGGGGCGAAGGCGATGGACAGGAGGCCTCGCTCGGAGTTCGGCTGGCTGTCGACCTCCGGCACGACGAGGTACGGGTCCGGATCTCGGACCCCGTCGCGGACGATGTGCACGGCACCGCCGCGTTGCACGACGAACACGCGCGGATCGTTTGCCGGTGCGGTGACGTGGATGGGCGTCTCGTGTGCGGCGCTCGTCGGCGGCACGACGTTCACGCGCTCCAGGCCGTGTGCCGTGCTCGCGCAACCCGCGAGCGCCGCGGCCGTCGCCACGATCGCGTATATCGCCCGCCTCACCATTCCCACCAACGGTACGGCAGCACTTTGCCCGGTGCCGCGGGGCTGTGGCGCTTTTGTCAGCCCAGGGCGGACAAGAGCGCCACAGCGATGCACCGGCCGGTGCGCGACCGCCGGCCGGTGCGATCGCATCAGCGCGCCGCGGGACGCACCCGCAGGCTCTGCCGGCGCGCGCGGGAGTCCGCGGTCGTCGTGGTGTTCAGGCCGAACGTCAGCCGCGGGCGGCCCTGGCGCCGCAGGCGGGTGCTGACCCGCAGCCCACCCGAGCTCATCCGCACCCGGAGCACCTTCGCGGACTGGCCGCGCGGCACGGTTACGCGAATGCTCCGGCCGGTCACGGTCACTGTCGCGCGGGCGCCCTTCTTCAGGCCCGTCGCGCTCACCTTGACCCGCCGCTTGACGACCGCGGACCGCTGGAACTCCATGCCCTTGGGCACGACGAGCTGCGCGCTCCGAACCCGCGTCCGGCCGCCGACGACCCGCAGGTCGAGGCTCGGCCGGCCGCGCCGCAGCGAGCCGACCTTCAGCGTGGCACGCGGCGCGCAGCCGTCGAGGCGCGGCTGGACCGTCGCCTTCGCGGACGCGCCGGAGTGCGACGTGAACGTGCCGTCGAACGGCAGCGATGAGGTCGCGCACAGGTCCTTCGTCGCGATGACCAGGCCGCGCGAGCCGCCCTCGAGGACGAAGTCGAAGCGGCTGAGCGGCACGTCGGGGATCCCGACGAAGCTGTTGACCATGCGGCCGTCGGCGCCGAACGTGATCTTGCCGTTCAGCGTCAGGTTGATCTTGCCGCGCAGGTCGGCCCGCAGCTCGGGCAGCGGGCTGCCCGGGACGGTGACGAACGTGACGGCGCCCTGGAG
>SYBY01000009.1 GCA_005788585.1 Actinomycetota bacterium
ACGCCGGCATCACGCGCGAGCCCGTCAGCTAACCCCGTAGGCAGCATCGCCAGGAGGGCCTCCATGAGGTTGACGTGCACTGCGTGCGTCCCCGCCGTCGCGGGGACGCTCATGCTCGCCGCCGCCGTTCCCGCCACGGGTGCCGCGGCCGCAGCCGAATCCCGGGTGACCGCCAAGGTCGCCGACCACCACCTGCAGTACGGCCAGCGCCTGGTCGTCCGCGGAGCAGCCCGTCCCGGCGGTTCCGTCGTCCTGCAGTACCGCGCCAACGACGCAGGCGTCTGGACGCCCATCGCCACCACCACCGCGGCGTCGGACGGGCGCTACCGGGTGAGCGTCGCGCTGTCGCGGTCCGGCGCCGTCCGGGTGACGACGCCGACGCCCATCGCGGCGGCCGCTGCAGGTGGCGCGGCCACGACGTCACCCACGACCAGTACGAGGAGGGTGCGTGTCGCAGCGCGCCTGCGCACGACCTCGTCGCGCCTGAACGTTGCGGCGGGCCGCAGTGCCCGCGTGCGTGGCAGCCTGAGGAGGGTCCGTGAGGGGCGCACCGTCGCGCTCCAGGCCCGCGTCGGCGGCCGGTGGCGCACCGTCGACCGGGACCGGACCGACGGACGCGGCCGGTTCGCGCTGTCGACCGTCGCGCGCCGGACCGCGGACCTGCGCGTGCGCTTCGCCGGCGACGCGCTGAACGCCGGCACGCGGGTGAAGGTCGGCCGGATGCGCGCCTTCCGCCGCTCGTTCGCATCGTGGTACGGCCCGGGGTTCTACGGCAACCGGACCGCCTGCGGGCAGACGTTCCACGCGGGGATCATGGGCGTGGCGCACAAGACGCTGCCGTGCGGCACCCGGGTGACGTTCCGCCGGGGCTCCAAGCTCGTGCACGCCCGCGTCGTCGACCGCGGGCCGTTCCACGCCGGGCGCGAGTTCGACCTGTCTCCCGCTGTCAAGCAGGCGCTGGGCTTCGGGTCGACGGGCTCGGTCTGGGTCGCGACGTAGATCCGGCCACGCACTGACCGCCGGAGGGGGCATCCTGCAGGGGTGCCCCCGCTCGTCGCGCACATCGATCTCGACGCGTTCTATGCGAGCGTCGAGCTGCAGCGCCGCCCGGAGCTGCGCGGGCTGCCCGTGATCGTGTCCGGCAGCGGGCCCCGGGCGGTCGTCACCACGGCGTCGTACGAGGCGCGCAAGTTCGGCGTCGGGTCGGCCATGCCCACGGCGCGGGCCCGGCGGCTGTGCCCGGACGCCATCCTCGTGCCGCCCGACTTCGACGCCTACAAGGAGATGTCGGCGCGGGTGATGGCCATCGTCCGCGCCCATGTGGAGACCGTCGAGCAGCTCGGGCTCGACGAGGCCTACCTGGACCTGACCGGCCACGTCGCCCCGCGCGCAGCGATGCGCCGGCTGGTGGTCGACATCCACACCCACTGCCGTCTGCACTGCTCCGTCGGGATCGGGCCGAACCGCCTCGTGGCGAAGGTGGCCTCCGATGCGGAGAAGCCACGCGGGTTCGTCGTCCTCACGCGCGAGGAGGCGTGCCGGCGCTTCGCCGACGCCCCGCCCGGCCTCGTTCCCGGGATCGGCCCCAAGACCGTCGAGCGCTTGACGCGGCTCGGCATCCGCACGCTGGCGGGGCTGGCGGCCGCTGATGAGGCGGACCTGACCTCTGTCTTCGGTCCCAACCACGGGCGCGAGCTGCGCCAGCGCGCCCGCTTCGAGGGCTCCGCGGTGGTGACGCCGGTCCGCGAAGCGGTATCGGAGTCCCGGGAGCGGACCTTCGACATCGACGTCGCCGACCCCGCGCGGCAGGAGGCGCTGCTGCGCGAGCTGGCGGCGGAGTTGTGCGCCCGGGTGCAGAAGGCCGGCGCGCGCGGCCGGACGATCGGGATCAAGGTGCGGCTGGACGACTTCACGACGGTGACCCGCGCCCGCACGCTCCCGGTGGCCGTCGACGACGGCGCGCTGGTGGCGGACGTCGCCGCGGAGCTCCTGCGCGAGTACGCGCCGGCGCGGCCGGTCCGGCTGCTCGGCGTCCGCCTCGCGGGCCTCGACCACGAGGGCGCCGAGGGCGGACAGCTGGCCCTGCCGCTATAGGCTCCGTGGCATGCCCAAGGTCACGGTCAACGACGTCGAGCTGTACTACGAGCGCCGCGGCCAGGGAGAGCCGCTCCTCCTGATCATGGGGATGAGCGGAAACACGGTGCATTGGGGCGAGCCGTTCCTCACCGAGCTCGAGCAGCGCTTCGAGGTCATCGTGTACGACCACCGCGGGATCGGCCAGAGCGCCGAGCACTGGGACGCGTTCACGATCACGCAGCTCGCCGAGGACGCGCTGGGACTGCTCGACGCGCTCGAGCTCGACCGCGTCCACGTCTGCGGGATCTCGATGGGCGGGATGGTCGCGCAGGACCTCGCGCTCGCAGCGCCCGAGCGGGTGGCGACCCTGACGCTGGGCTGCACGTACTGCGGCGGCCCGGAGGCGCAGTTCGGCACGCCCGAGGACATGCAGTTCCTCGCCGAGGCGATGGGCTCCGGCGACCGCGATCGCGCCCTGCGCGCGGGCTTCGAGGTCAACGTCTCGCCCACGTGGGGCGCAGAGCCCGGGAACTACGCCCTGTACCAGGAGCGGGCGGCCAAGCACCCCGCTGCCGTGGCGTTCATCGGCCTCCAGATGCAGGCGATTGCCGGGCACGACACGAGTGCGCGGCTGGGGGAGATCACCGCGCCGACACTCGTCATCCACGGCACGCTCGACCGGATGCTGCCCGTCGCCAACGGCGAGCTCATCGGCCGGCTGATCCCCGGCGCGCGGACCGAGATCTTCGACGGTGTCGGCCACCTCTTCTTCTGGGAACGCCCGGAGGAGTCGGCGGCGCTCATCCGTGAGCACGCCGCCGCGGCCTCCGCGGCGCCGGCTCAGTAGAGCGCGGTCGCGAGGCGCCGGCGGGCGTCGCGCGCGAACGGGTGCTCGACGCCGAGGCGGTCGAGCGCCGCGACGACGATGCGCCGCAGGTCATCCTTGTCGTCTCCCGCGGCGGGCATGAGCTCGAGCAGCGCATCGACGCCGCGCTCGGTGTCGCCGGAGTCCAGGGTGGCGAACGCCTCCGCGTAGATGGGATTGCCGGCCAGCCGGATCCGGCTCACGAGCCCCTCGGCCTGGAAGCCGGGCAGGCCCTCGGCCAGCTCCAGGGCGCCCGCCTCGTCGCCCTGCGCGTGCAGGAGATGGGCGAGCGCCGCCGCGGCGTCGGTCCGCGCCGGCTCGAGCTCCAGCGCACGCCGAAGCGACGCCTCATCGCCCGCGGCGACGAGCTGGTCGACCTCGGACGGCACGAGCCCGTCGAAGAAGCGCTCGACCTCGGTCGGCGGCTTCGCACCGACGAACTCATCCACGATCGCCCCGTCGCGGAACGCCTTGACGGCGGGAATGCCCTGGATGCGGAAGCTCTGCGCGAGCCGCTGGTTGGCGTCGGTGTCGACCTTCGCGAGGACGACGGCGCCCTCCCGGCGGTTGGCGGCGGCCTCCAGCGCCGGGGTGAGCTGCCGGCACGGCCCGCACCACTCGGCCCAGAAGTCGACGACCACCGGCACCTGTCGCGAGCGGTCGACGACCTCCTGCTGGAACGTGGCCTCGGTGACGTCGATCACGGTCATGTCAGCGATGGTAGGCCACCGTAGTCTGAGCGCCATGGCCGAGCATGAGATCGATCGTGACGGGACGTCGCTGAGCGTCAGCGACGACGGACAGGGGATCCCGATCGTCCTGCTGCACGGGCTGACCGCCACCCGCCGGTACGTCGTCATGGGCTCCAAGTCGCTGGAGCGCGGGGGCCATCGCGTCGTCGCCTACGACGCGCGCGGCCACGGACGCTCGTCCCCCGCACCCGACGCCTCGTCGTACGGCTACGACGCGCTGGCCGCGGACCTCCTGGCGGTGCTCGACGGTCTCGGGATCACCCGTGCGACGCTCGCAGGCGCCTCGATGGGCGCGCACACGATCGCCGCCTTCGCTCTCGCGCACCCCGAGCGGGTGGCGGGAGCGTGTCTGGTCACCCCGGCGTTCGCGCCCGGTCGTGATCCCGGGCTCGCACACTGGGACGCGCTGGCCGAGGGTCTGCGCACCGGCGGGGTGGACGGGTTCGTCGCGGCGTACCCCTTCGCGCAGGTGCCGGAGGCGTGGCGGGAGACGGTGGAGAAGGTCGTGCGCCAGCGGCTGGCGCAGCATCGCCATCCGGAGGCGGTCGCCGACGCGTTGCAGGCCGTGCCGCGGTCGAACCCGTTCGGGGCGCTGACGCAGCTCGGCCAGATCGAGACGCCGGTCGCGGTGGTCGCGAGCCGGGACGAGGCCGATCCGGGCCATCCCCTCGAGGTGGGACGGGCGTGGGCGGACGCGATCCCCGGCGCGGTGCTCCACGTCGAGGAGGACGGGAGATCCCCGCTGGCATGGCAGGGGGGACAGCTCTCCCGCATCATCGCGGACGTGGCGGCAGCCGCCACCGGGTGATCGGCCGTGGTGCCGCAGGACCGGCCCCCCGGGTATGGCAGGGGGGCCGGCCGCCGA
>SYBY01000486.1 GCA_005788585.1 Actinomycetota bacterium
CAGTCTGGCTGCTGACCTTGTTGAGGTTATTGTACGCGTTGAGCGCGCCAATGTTGTTATTGATGCGAAGGGACATCGTAGTAACTCCTTGTTACTCGAATGGTTGGAGGTCCCACCGGTCTCATCCTTGAGCCCGGGTTCCTGCTATGTGGTGCGGAGTGAAGCTCCTTGCCTCACCCTGCAAGCAGCTTCATCGGTCGGGGCACGGAGCCGGTTGAGCGCATCCGCCCCGAGAACGGACGCACATGGACGAAAGCATCCCCGTTTCTGGGGACGTCTGAGGCCCTCGCGCGCGTGAACTAAGGCGCGACGGGCGGCTTCCAACCACAGAGCCGCCCGCCTGGCCTCAGTCGATGTCGGGCTACCCGAGCAGTCGCAGCACCTGCTGCGGGCTCTGGTTGGCCTGAGCCAGCATGCTGTTCGCAGCCTGCGACAGGATCTGGTTCTTCGTGAACTTGACCATCTCGGAGGCCATGTCCACGTCACGGATCCGCGACTCAGCGGCCGTGAGGTTCTCCGCGTACGCCCGCTGGGCGTTCATCGTGTACTCGAGGCGGTTCTGCACGGCACCGAAGGTGGCGCGCGTCGCCGAGATCGAGTTGATGGCGGCGTCGATCTCCGAGATGTCCGTCGTTCCCGTCGCGGTGAGCGAGAAGTACGACGTGCCGACCGTGGCGCCGACCGAGATGGTCGCCACCGTGATGACCTGCGAGTCGTCCGAGCCGACCTGGAAGGTCGCGCCGGCGGCCGCCGCCGTGTTCAGCAGCGAGATGCCGTTGAACTTCGCGGTCGAACCGATGCGCTCGATCTCGGAGGCCAGCTGATTGACCTCACTCTGGATCGCGGTGCGGTCCGAGGTCGAGTTCGTGCTGTTCTTGTACTGCACCGCCAGGTCACGGACACGCTGCAGCATCGAGTGAACCTCGGTGAGGGAACCCTCAGCCGTCTGGATCAACGAGATGCCGTCCGAGATGTTCCGCATCGCGGTGTTCAGGCCACCGATCTGACCGCGCATACGCTCGGAGATCGCAAGGCCCGCGGCGTCATCCGCCGCGCTGTTGATGCGGTAGCCCGACGAGAGCTTGGTCAGCGACTTCTCAGTCTGGCTGCTGACCTTGCTGAGGTTGTTGTACGCGTTGAGCGCGCCAACGTTGTTGTTGATGCGAAGGGACATCGTCGTCTCCTTGACGTTGATGGTTCGTCCCACCGGCCACATCCGTGTGGCCGGCTGCCTGCACGCCAGATGATCGGCGCCCTCCCCAGTTTGTTCAGCCTTCGGCCATGATCTGTGGACGTTTGTTCCCCTTTAACGGGGTAGATGGTTTTGGGGAGGCGTTCTAGCCATGCCATCCTCACTTCCGGGGATGAGGCGCGACTCTCCCATCACGGACGCACGCGAGTAACGAGCGCCTCAAATCCGCGCCGCGTGGGCCGATCACCTCGGACGTGATCGTTTTCGCCGCCTGCGTCGCCGACGCCGAGAAGTTCCGCACCATCGCCGCCCCCGGCCTGCGGACCGCCACCGAGCCCGACTCCGTCGTCGTCGAGGCCACGACGACCACCTCCATCTTCGAGGCCTACAACGAGGTCCTCGAGGCCGTCGCAGACCGCGAGGACCTCGAAGCACTCGTCCTGCTGCACGAGGACACCGAGATCCTCGACCCAGGCTTCTGCGCCAAGGTGCGCGAGGTGCTCGCCGACGGCACGGTCGGCGTGATCGGCGTGATCGGCGGCCGGGGCGGGGACGGTCTGGCCTGGTGGAACGCTCCCGTGAAGGCGGGTCGCGTCACCGAGACGCGTGGCGTCATCGACTTCGGCACGCCGGGCGTCGTCGATGTCGACGCGGTCGACGGCCTGCTCCTGGTCCTCTCTCCGTGGGCGGTCCGCGAGCTGCGGTTCGACACCGAGACCTTCACCGGTTTCGACGCCTACGACGCCGACATCTGCGCCCAAGCCCGCGCTGCGGGCAAGCGCGTGGTCGTCGCCGAGCTCGAAGTCGCCCACCGGCACACCCGCACCGGCACGAGCCGGACCGCGGAGGACGGTCAGGCCGACGCCGAGGACGACAGCAGCTACACCCACGCCGACCGCCTCTTCCGCGAGAAGTGGCAGGCCGGCGGCGTCGCGACGAAGACGCGGCCCGCCCCGGCCACGCCGGCGGAGGGCACGTCCCGCGGCGCAGGTGTGCGCGACGGCGGCGAGGCCGACGGCTACTTCGAATTCACCCGCCCGGAGATCCGCCAGCTCGTCCCCGCGAGCGCCCGCCGGGTACTCGACGTCGGGTGCGGCGCCGGCGCGCTCGGCGCGGCACTGAAAGGCGAGCGTCCCGGCTTGGAGGTCGTCGGCCTCGAAGGTTTCCCCGAGGCGGCGGAGCGCGCACGCGCACGCCTCGACGGGGTGTTCTGCCTCGACCTCGACGGGCTCGACACCCTGCCCGATGACCTCGGGACGTTCGACGCGATCGTCTTCGGGGATGTGCTCGAGCACCTCCGGGACCCGGCGCGCCTGCTGCGGACGCTGCGCGGCGCGCTCTCCGACGACGGCGTCATCGTGTGCTCGATCCCGAACGTCAAGCACTGGACCGTCGTCATGCCGCTCCTTGTGCACGATCGCTGGGAGTACCAGGACGCGGGCCTCCTGGACCGCACGCATGTGCACTTCTTCACGCTCAACGAGATCGACCTCATGCTCCGCGACTGCGGCTTCGCGCCGCAGCACGTCGGCGTGAACAACCTCTCACCGCTGCCGACAGAGCTCACGCCCCTCGTCGACCTCGTGGCCGCGTTCGGCGCGGACCGCGACGAAGCCGCCGCACGCCTGGGCGCGTACCAGTACCTCGTGGTCGCCGGCCGCGCCTAGTCGTCGACCCTCCTCGGGACGGCGCCAGTGGTGTCGTCGCCCGTCAGGACGGACGTCTCGCCCTCGACAACAACACCCTCGCGAGCTGGAGCGGCATTCTAGATTGACGCTCCAGTCCCCGGGTATGGCGATCGTTATCGCTCAGCGCGCCGCGCCGGCCACGCCGGAGCCCCAGCGGGCCTCGAACGCGGCCTTGTCGCGCACGATCTGCGCGTCGATCCATGCGCGCAGCTCCGGCTCCGTCGTCGCGACGGTGAGCGAGAGGCCGTGGCGGATCTGCGACCGGTCGACGAGCACCGGGGGGCGCTCGGCGAGCCGCAGGCGGTGCAGCAGGTCGGTGTCCTGGAACCAGACGCGGAACGTGGGCTCGAGGAACTCCCCGGGCGCAGCCGAGAACTCGTCGAGCGTCGCGCGGGACAGTGCGAAGCACCAGGCGGCGAAGTCGTGGCGCATGGCGCCGTCGATCGTCAGCGGGAAGGCCACCGGCACGCCGGCGTCGAGCGCCTCGCGCAGCGGACCCCACCAGCCGGGCAGGACCTCGACGTCGTCGTTCATGACGACCATGTACCGGCCACGGGCGGCGCGCAGGCCGCTGTTCACGGGGGCGCTGAAGCCCTGGGGCGGGGCGCCGTTGTCCACGATGATCAGCTCGTGCGGGACGTCGGTCCGCTCCTGGATGGCGCGCAACGTGGCCTGCACCCGCGGGGCGGTGACGTCGAGCGTCGGGACGATGATCGAGAGCTCGGGGTCCGCACCCAACTGCGCGCGCGCAGCACCGGCGCGGGCGGGGGCCGGCGCCACCACGCTCTTGGGTACGGCGTCCACCGCGCCGACCCGCGCGAGCGCGGCGACGAGTGACGGGAGCGCGAGCGACTCGTCGACGGGCACCTCGCGGGCGACCGCGACGGCGTCGCGCAGGACGTCATGACGCGCAGCCAGCGCGTAGGCGGCGACGGGAGCGAGCGGCTCGGGACCGGCGACCGCGGTGGCGGCGGCGCGGCCGTCGAGGCCGGCCAGCAGCGGAGCGAGAAAGGTGGGGGCGACCTCCGGCGCGTCGCGAAGCACGACGACGACATCGCCGCTGACCCGCGCCAGGCCGTCGGCGACCGACGCGAGCAGCCCGTCGCGCTGCGGGCGGCGCACGATTGCGACATCGCCCTCCACGCGCGTGAAGAGCGCGTCGAGCCCGACCGTGCCGTCATCGACGAGGACGACTTCGTGGTCGGGCTGGTCCTGCAGGGAGGCCAGGGACGTCAGGCAGCGCAGCGCCTGGTCGGGGCCGCCGCTGAGGACGCAGAGGATCGTGGTGGTCATCGTCCCTGTCGTCGGCCCGGCCGCGCAGGGCTTGAGCTAGGCGCGGACGTCGACATGCGGGTGGCCGTCGTCGTCCTCCGGAGGCGTGCGAGCGGCCCGCCCCTCGCGGGCCGCATCGCGCTCCTCCTGCTGCTCGCGCCGCTTCTCCTCGCGGTCGCGCTCCTCCTCGTCGGGTGACTTGCGGTGCACCCGCTGGATCCGCGCGATGCGGTCAAACGGCTCGGGGCCGATCGGCTCGATCCGGTCGTAGGCCATC
>SYBY01000079.1 GCA_005788585.1 Actinomycetota bacterium
CGACCCCGAGCAGAACTCGACGTTCCGCGACCACTATCTCGACCTCGCGTTCGACCTCTCCGGCGTGATGTTCGTCTGCACCGCCAACGACATCGACCGGGTGCCGGGCCCGCTGCGCGACCGCATGGAGATCATCTCGATCGCGGGCTACACGCAGGACGAGAAGCTCCAGATCGCCAAGCGCTACCTCGTGCCGCGGCAGATCGAGCGCAACGGGCTGAAGGCCTCGCAGATCGCCATCAGCGACGCGGCCCTGCGCGCGGTCATCAGCGGCTAGACGCGGGAGGCCGGCGTGCGCCAGCTCGATCGCGAGGTCGGCGCGATCTGCCGCAAGGTCGCCCGCCAGGTCGCCGAGGGCAAGGCGAAGAAGAAGGTCAGCGTCAGCGCCGAGCGCGCGCATGAGCTGCTCGGCCGGCGGCGGTTCACCGCCGAGCAGCGGCGCCGCACGAAGGAGCCCGGCGTCGCCACGGGCCTGGCCTGGACGCCGGTGGGCGGGGACGTCCTCTTCATCGAGGCGACGGCGTATCCAGGGAGCGGGAAGCTCGTCATCACCGGTCAGCTCGGCGACGTCATGCGCGAGTCGGCGCAGGCCGCGCTGTCGTGGGTCCGTGCGCACGTGGACGCCGTCGCCCCGGAGCTGGCCGACGACTGGTTCGCCACCCACGACATCCCCGCCCACGTCCCCGCGGGCGCGATCCCGACGGCCGGGCCCAGCGCCGGCATCACGATGGCGACGGCGCTGTCGTCCCTGCTCTCCGGCCGCCCGGTGCGCGACGACGTGGCGATGACCGGCGAGATCACGCTCACGGGCCAGGTCCTGCCCATCGGCGGGTTGAAGGAGAAGGCGCTGGCCGCCCAGCGGCTCGGGATCAAGCGTGTCCTCGCGCCCGCGCAGAACGCCGAGGACATCGAGGAGATCCCCGAGCATCTGCGCGCGAAGCTCACGTTCACGTTCGTCGATCGCATCGAGGAAGTCCTCGATCAGGCCCTGCGCGCGAGACGCGTTGCGAAGCCGAACGCCTGACCGGTATAGGATGGCGCTGACGCCAGCGAGCGACTTGAGGTGAGGTGCATGGCAAAGAAGGCCAAGGGGGCCACCACTGCTGCGGATGCAGTGATGGCGGCCCGGGAGAACCCCTACGTCCAGCGGTTCCTTGACGACGAGGATCTCCGGGACAACATGAAGGTGGCGTTCGAATCAGGCCGCAGCGCGTACGCGCGCCTGACGAACGGCAAGCCCGCGCAGAAGGTCCTGTTCGACGACAAGAAGTTCCACAAGGACCTGACGAAGGCGGCGGACGCGCTGAAGGACGCCGGCGAGGCCCTGAAGGAGGGCCCGAAGAAGAAGCGCTCCGGCGGCATCGGCCGTCTGATCCTGATCGCGATCCTGGGCACCATCATCGCCCTGGCCGTGAGTGAGGATCTGCGCAACAAGGTGCTGGATCTCCTGTTCGGCGCCGAGGAGGAGTTCGAGTACACCTCGACCACCACCCCGGCTCCCGCGCCGGAGCCCGCCGCCGCAGGCTCCTAGCCCGCGCCGACACTCACCTGTCGTCTGGAAGGCGTCCCCATCGGGGGCGCCTTCTGTCTTTCTGGCCAGCCAGCCAGTAATGTTCCGTGGCTCATGGAGGCGCGAATCAACCCGTCCCCGCCGTCGGGGAAGGACCTGCCGGGGGAGAAGGCCGAACGGATCATCGAGGCGATGCGCCAGTCGGTCGCGCGCCGCGGTGTCGCAGGGTCGACGTTCGACCACGTCGCACGGGAGGCCGGCGTCTCGCGGGGGCTGCTGCACTACTACTTCGGCACGAAGGAACGGCTCCTCGTCGAGGTCGTTCGGCGCGAGGCCGACCTGCGCTTCGACGCGCTCGACGCCCAGCTCGCCGAGGCCGAGGACGCCGACGCGTTCCTGCGCCTGCTGCAGACCAGCGTCGACGAGATGCTGCGCACCGACCCGACGTACGTGACGCTGACGTTCGAGCTCTTCACGCTCGCCAAGCGCAACGAGGAGGTCGCCGAGGGCTACCGCGACCTCATGCAGCGCACGCGCAAGCACCTCGCCGACTCGTTGCGGGCCAAGGAGCAGGAAGGCGTCCTGCACCTCACGGCTGACCCGGAGTCCGTGGCCGACGTGCTGTTCAGCGTGGGCGACGGCCTGACGATGCGGGTGCTGGCCGAGCCCGACCGCGACTTCGGCCCGGCGATCGCCGCGGCCATCCGCAGCCTGCGCGGCCTGCTCGACGACGCCTAGTCCGTAGTCTCTCTCAGGTGCAGACCCGGTCCTCCGGTCGCGCCGCGCGCCCTGTCCTGATCGGTGCGGCCGGCCTTCTCGTCGCCGCGCTCGTCGCGTCGCAGTTCCTGCTGCCGACGGTCCTCGAGCGCCGGATCGCCGATGACCTCGAGCAGTTCGGCCCGCGGCCGGACGTGTCGGTGTCGGCGTTCCCCGCGGTCAAGCTGCTGTTCGGCCGGGCGGACCGCATCGAGATCGATGCGCCCGCGGCCCGCGTGGAGACCGGCTCCCTGCTCGACGAGCTCTCCGACACCGGGGACGTCGACGAGGTCGATGCGCGCATCGGAACGCTGCAGATCGGTCTGCTCGACCTCTCCGACGTGGTGATCACGAAGGAGGGCGACGACGCCGGCGCGGCGGCGACGATCACGCTCAGCGAGCTGCAGGCCGCGCTCAGCCAGCTCGCGAACCTCCGCGTGGTCACGGACGCCGGGGGCGACGGGTTCGTGCTCGAAGGGCGGGTCACGGTCTTCGGCCGGACCGTCGGCGGGCGCGCGCGGGTCCGCGCCGACGGCGGCAAGCTCGTCGTCGGCCTGGAGGGGCTGCCGATCGGGCAGCTGACGCTCGTCGACGACGACCGCCTGCGCGTCACCGGCGTGTCCGCCCGAGAGGTCCCGGGCGGCTATCGCCTGGCGATCGAGGGTGTGCTCAGCCGAACAGCTTCGGGAGCTTGACGAGCGTCCGCAGGTCCCCGCTGGGCTTCAGCTTGCGCTGCAGCAGGAGCTTGCGGGCGTCAGCTCGGCCGGCGATGAGGTCGACCCAGTCGTCGAAGCGCATGTCCAGCGTGAGCGTCGGCTCCGGCGCCCGGCCGCTGCGCGCCGCCGTCGAGCCGTTGTTCAGCTCGACGTACCACGGCGTGGCATCCGCGAAGGACCACTGGATGGTGCTCCCGGCCGGCAGGACATCGGTGTTGGCGCTGCGGGCGACCTCGTCGAACAGGAGCGTCATCGAGTACTCGTCGCGCGCGGCCTTGCCGGCCCGGGGGCCGATGTAGCCCGCCTCGTACATCGCCACGGCGCGCCGGCCGCGCTCCTCGCACGTCGTCGCCGGATCCCACGGGAGGTTGGTCATCTCGTCGATCGGCAGGCCGATGGCCCGGAGCTTGGCCTCGTTGGAGCGGGCGGCCTCGGCGATGATCTCCTCGATCGAGAAGCCCCAGGACTCCGTGTAGCGCCGGTCCATGTCCGGAGGCATGGCGAGGCCGATGCCCCACGTCGCGCATTCGATCATGGTCTCGAGGATCGCCTCGCGGATGGGCTCGGGGTCCTCGGCGTGCAGGTCGGCCAGCAGCCGGACGCCAAAGGCGATGTGGCGCTGCTCGTCCATCGCCACGTTGCGCATGCCCTCGCGGAACCCGGGCAGGATGTCGAGGCGCTCGAGCGCGTCCTCGATGAGGTGCTGCCCCGGCTGCGCGACGGAGGCCTCGATGAGGATGTGGTACATCGTCACGGCCTTCGCGAGCTGCAGCTTGGAGCGGTCGCGCCGGAGCTCCTCTGCCATCCGGTCGAGACGGCCGAACAGCATCCGGTGACCCCAGGTCAGCTGCGACTCCGTGGCCGCCAGGCCGCCGCCCGCGCTGCCGTCGCCCACGCCGACGACCTCGTGCATGAAGCGGTTGAAGAAGACGGAGTGCCGTGACTCGTCGACCTGCTGGGTCGTCAGGAAGTACTTCTGCTCCTCCAGCGGCGCGGCGTCGATGTATGGCGACAGGTTGTCGGCCACCGCGTCCTCGCCGTGGAAGAACAGCGTGAAGAACCAGAGCATGCCCCGGCGCTGCTCGTCCGTGAGCCGCTCGTGCCAGTCGATGCGGTCCTGCGTGAAGTCGATCGCCATCGCCGACCAGTTCCCCGCTTCCCAGCGGGTGTACAGGTCCGTGTACGTGATCTGCTCAGTCGCGCTCGGAATCGCCGTCGCCATCGAGTGTGTTCCCTTC
>SYBY01000487.1 GCA_005788585.1 Actinomycetota bacterium
ACCTGCGACACTCCGCGGATTGTGAGTGTTCCCGCTGAGCAGTTGGCGCCGCGGAACCCGACCGAGGACGCCATCCTCGCCGCCGCGCGCGCCGCCGTCGAAGAGGAGCCGTTCGAGCGCCTGACCATCGACGGCATCGCCCGCCGTGCCTTCGTCAGCCGCACCGCGGTCTACTTCTACTTCCCGAACAAGCGGGCGGTCGTCGACCGCCTGATCCAGCTGGCGTTCGGTGAGCTGTACGAGGGCGCGTCGGTGTACTTCGACGGCGACGGCGAGCCGCGGATGCAGCTGCGCCTGGCGCTGTCGCGGATGGTCTCCGCGGTCAACCGCAACGACAAGGTCCTGCTGCTGGCCTTCCAGCTCTCCGGCCGGGAGGACCGGCTGCCGCCCGAGTGGGAACCGCATCTGCGGCGCCTGATCGTGGGCGCCGAGCGCCGGCTGCGGCGCGACCAGGAGCGCGGGATCGCGCCGTCGGACATCTCCCCGCGCACGAGCGCGCTGGCCCTCTGCGCGATGGTGGAACGGCACATCTCGATCGAGGTGCAGCGCGGGAAGACGGGCACGGATCTGGACGATGCGATCCGGACGCTAGCCGAGCTGTGGTGGCGGGCGGCGTACTCGTGGCCGGATGGGCGCCCGGACGTAAGCTGAGCGGCTTGGCGCTGCGGGTCGAGGTCGCGGGGGAGCTTGCGACGGTGTGGCTGGGGTCCGGGCGGGTCGTGCGGTGGCATGACCTTGCGCCGTTCGACCTCTCCGGGGTCCGATTCGGTGTCGACGAGCAGGGTCGGCTCCTCGTCGTCGAAGCACCGCCGGCCCGGCTGCATCCCGACGTGCTGGATGGCGGGGAGCCCGGCCGCTTCACGCTGTCCGAGGACAACATGGGCTACCTCTACCTCGCCAAGCGGGCGCGATCGGAACGGTCGGCCGAGGTCGACGTCGAGGATGTGGGCGACTTCATCGTGGATGTCGACCGTCGGGGCCGCGTCATCGGCATCGAGTTCTACGAAGCGGACGGCGCGCCACCCGAGTTGCACGAGCGCGCGCTCGCCCCGGAGTGACGAGCGTCGGAATGTGGCGGCGCCAGCCACCACATTCCGACGCTCGGCGCTGAGAACCGCCACATTTCGACGTTCGGCCCGCCGGAGGGGCCGCGGCGGGGCGGTGGGTCAGGCCTGCGGCGGGGACGTCGGGGCGCCCATCGCGTGGTAGCCGCCGTCGACGTGCAGGATCTCGCCGGTCACGCCGCGGGACATGCGGCTGAGCAGGAAGAGCGCGGCGTCGGCGACCGGGGACGCGTCGGCGAGGTCCCAGGCCATCGGGGCCTGCTCGCCCCACAGGCCGGCGATCTGGTCGAACCCGCCGATGCCCTTCGCCGCGATCGTCCGCAGCGGCCCGGCCGCGATGAGGTTCGAGCGCACGCCGTGCGGCCCGAGGTCACGGGCCAGGTAGCGGTTGACCGACTCCAGCGCCGCCTTCGCGACGCCCATCCAGTCGTAAACCGGCCAGGCGACCGTCGCGTCGAAGTCCAGGCCGACCACAGAGCCGCCGTCCGGGGCTTCGCGCAGCAGCGGCAGCAGGCCGACGGCCAGGGACTTCATCGAGTACGCGCTCGTGCGGAACGCCAGCTCGGCGGACTCGACCGGGGTGTTCAGGAAGTTGCCGCCCAGCGCGTCCTCGGGCGCGAAGGCGATCGCGTGCAACAGGCCGTCGAGCCGCCCCCAGCGCTCCGTCAGCTCCGCGGCGAGCGCCTCGATGTGCCCGGGCTCGTTGACGTCGAGCTCCAGGACGTCGGGCGTGGTCGGCAGGCGCTTGGCCACGCGCTGGGTCAGGCGCATCGGTCGGCCGAAGCTCGTCAGGACGATCTCGGCGCCGGCCTCCTGCGCCGCCTTCGCGACGGCGAAGGCGATCGAGTCGTCCGTGAGGACGCCAGTGATGAGCAGCTTGCGGTCCGTGAGATCCATGTCGGCTCAAGATTCTCCATCACCCGTCGAGAGAACGGCTCCCCGGGGTCAGGGATCCCCAGAACCGGCCGATAGCCCCTCACGCATGGGCAGGAGATCTGAACACGAACCCCACGTCGCAGGTGGGCCTGACCCCGCCTGGCTGCTGTCGTTCACCGCCGACGTACGGCGGATGTACGGGACGGCGCCTAGGAGGCGCGACGACGACTCTGGCGCTCCAGCGCCTTCAGCAGGACGTCGACCGAGCGCTCGAGCTGGGCGATCGTTGCGTCGTCCACTCGCGCCACGCCCGTCTCGCGGTTGACCCACGCGTTGATCTCGCGGTGAGAGCGCCCGTCCATCCGGGCGAGTGAGCCGACGAGGTCCTTGCGCTTGTCGCGCAGCAGGCCGCGGCGCTGCCAGGCCGGCATCTCGGGCTCAGGCTCGGGTTCTGCGACGACCGCTGCGGCGGCGACGGGCACCGGCACGGGAGCGGGCGGCGGCTTCGGCGGGGGCGGACCACCGCCGAACAGCGCCATCTGCGGGCTGACCTCGGCGTGGACCGGGACAAACGGGATCTCCTCGGTGCGCTCGGTCTCGCGCCGGGTGGGCGGCTCGTCGAACAGGTCGAGGTCCTCGTCGTCGCCGACCGGGCGCAGGACGTGGCGCAGCTCGGTCTCGACGTCGCTGGCGTGCGCGCGCAGCGCGCCC
>SYBY01000488.1 GCA_005788585.1 Actinomycetota bacterium
AGGCGTGGGCCGATCCGCGCATCCGAACCGTCTGATTGGAGCGTCGACTGTGAGCGAACCGATCCTCGACGCGGTGCTGCCGCCCGCGGCCACGTGGTCGCGCGTGTGCCAGCGCGGCACCGCGCTGACGCTGACCGACATTGAAGGGGGTGCGAACGTCGCGGCGCTGCTCTACCGCGCTGGCGATACGCGCGAGCGCTACTGCATGCCCGACACGCTGAAGGCGCAGCACGTCTCGCGGATCACGTCGGGCGTCGCGCTCTACAGCGACATGGGGCGGGTGCTGGCGTCGGTGGTGTCCGACAGCGTCGGCTGGCACGACACGATCACCGGCCACACGACGCAGGCGATCGTCGACGCGAAGTGGGGACGTGTCGGCTACCAGGAGGCACGTAACGCCTGGCAGCCGGGCGCGCGTGACCAACTGCTCATCGAGCTGGCGAAGCACGGCATGGACCGGCGCGACCTGGTGGCGAACATC
Source organism: Actinomycetota bacterium (assembly GCA_005788585.1). Next base: position 482 of record SYBY01000488.1, read on the forward strand.
AACTTCTTCACGAAGATCGCGGTCGGGCCGGAGGGAGAGCTGTCGTTCGTGGAGGGGAACTCCGGCGCGGGCGATCACGTGACGGTGCGCTTCGAGCTCGACACGCTCGTCCTGCTGTGCAGCGTCCCGCACCCGCTCGACCCGGCGCCGCAGTGGCGGCCGGGGGCGGTGGGGCTGCGGCTGGAGACGGTGCCGGTCGCGCCGGCCGACGATGCCGTGCGCGTGGCGTGCGCGGAGAACGAGCGCGGCTTCGCGGCGTCAGAGCTGGTGCTCGCATGAGCACGACCTCGCCCATCGGCCTGGACCCGGGCGCCGCGCGCCTGGTCGACGACGTCCCCGCCGGCGCGGGCTGGACCCACCTGCTGCGCGCCGGGGAGATCCTGCGGATGATCGACCTCGAAGGCAACCAGGCGATCGACACGCTGTTCTTCGACGCCCACGACTACGCCAACCGCTACAGCGCGGTGGACACGCTGCGCGCGCAGGGCAACGCGTACCTGACCACCGGCTCGCGGCTGCTGGCGCTCGACGGCCAGCCGCTGGTGACGATCGTCGAGGACCTGTGCGGCCGCCACGACACGCTGGGCGGGGCGTGCTCGCAGGAGTCGAACGTCGTGCGCTACGGCGAGCACACCCGGCACATGCATGCGTGCCGCCAGACGTTCCTGCTCGAAGCCCTGAAGTGGGGCGGCGGGCTGGAGAAGCGCGACCTCACGCACAACGTCAACTTCTTCCTGAACGTCCCGCTGACGCCCGAGGGCGGCCTGACGTTCGAGGACGGCATCAGCGCGCCCGGCAAGTACGTGCAGCTGCGCGCCGACCGCGACACGGTCGTGATGGTCAGCAACTGCCCGCAGCTGAACAACCCGTGCAACGGCTACGACCCGACGCCGGTGCGCATGGTCATCTGGGCGGCTGCGTGACCGACGCGCCCACCATTGAGGTGCTCGCCCCGGGCACCCTGACGACGGTGCAGGACTGGCCCGGCCGGCTGGGCCTCTGGGAGACCGGCGTCCCGCCGAGCGGCCCGATGGACGACCTGTCGTTCCGCCTGGGCAACCGGCTCGTCGGCAACCCCGAGGGCGCGGCGGGCCTGGAGGTCGTCGTCAAGGGTCCGACCCTGCGCTTCCCGCGCGGCGCCCGCGTGGCGGTGACCGGCGCGCCGCTCGTCGTCGAGCTGAACGGCAACCCCGTGGCGCAGTGGACGGCGCTCGACGTCCCCGACGGCGGCGAGCTGCGGCTGCGCGGCATCCGCGGGGTCGGCATGCGCGCGTACGTGCTCGTCGCGGGCGGCATCGACGACCCGGTGGTCCTCGGGTCGCGCGCGTCGTTCACCCCCGGCAAGATCGGCGGCGGCAAGCTCGTCGAAGGTGAGGTGGTGCCGATCGGCGGCGCGCCCGTCGGCGATCCCGTTCGGGTCGAGCGTCCGGCGATCGGCAACCTCTGGAAGCTGCGTGTGGTGACCGGGCCGCAGGGCGCGCCGGACATCGTCACCCCCGCGTCGCTCGACGAGCTGCTGACCGGCGAGTGGACCGTGCACCATCACTCCGACCGCACCGGGGTCCGCCTCGAGGGTCCCATCCCGGAGTTCACGCGCACCGACGGCGGCGACGCGGGGCTGCACCCCTCCAACGTCCTGGACTCGGCGTACGGGGTCGGGTCGATCATGCTCGGCGGCGACACCGCGGTGATCGTCGGCCCCGACGGTCCCTCGCTCGGCGGCTTCGCCGTGTTCGCCCAGGTGGTGCGCGACGACCTGTGGAAGCTCGGCCAGGCGCGCCCCGGCGACACGGTGCTGCTGGAGGACGTGACGCCGTCGTTCGCGGTCGGCACGGGATCGGGTGATCCGGTGCTCGGCGCTTCCGCGGAAGCGCCCGGCGGCCCGGTGACCTACCGCCGCGCCGGTGAGCGTGCGCTGCTCGTCGAGTTCGGCGAGAACGCGCTGGACCTGCGCTCGCGCGTGCGCGCGCACGTGTTGCAGGGCGCGCTGGTGGAGGCGGACATCCCGGGCGTGACCGACCTGACGCCGGGCGTCCGCTCGCTGCACGTGCAGTTCGACCCGTCGCTGATCACCCCGGCCGCGCTGCTGTGGGCGGTCCAGCGCGTGCAGGCCGAACTGCCGGCGCCGGAGGATCAGCCGATCGCCGCGCGGGTCGTGCACCTGCCCCTGGCGTGGCGCCACGCGCAGGCGATGCTCGCGGTGGAGAAGTACATGACGTCGGTGTGGCGCGACGCGCCGTGGTGCCCGGACAACATCGAGGTCATCCGGCGGATCAACGGGCTCTCGTCGGAGGAGGACGTGCGGCGGATCGTCTTCGACGCGTCGTACCTCGTGCTCGGGCTCGGCGACGTCTACCTCGGCGCGCCGGTCGCGCTGCCGGTCGACCCGCGCCACCGCCTGGTCACGACGAAGTACACCCCGCCGCGCCCGTGGACCCCGCCGAACGCGGTGGGCATCGGCGGCGCGTTCATGTGCGTGTACGGGATGGAGGGCCCAGGCGGCTACCAGCTCGTCGGGCGGACGGTCCCGATCTGGAGCGTCGAGTCGGGCGCGCTGCTGCACCACTTCGACCAGATCCGCTTTGAGCCGGTGTCGCAGGACGAGCTCGAGGAGCTCCGGCGGTTGAGCGCCGCGGGCGAGTGGGCACCACGGGTGGAGCCGGTCACCTTCTCGATGGCCGAGCACGACAGGTTTCTGCAGGACAACGCCGACTCGATCGCCGAGTTCCGCGCCGGGCGGGAGGCCGCGTTCGCGGCCGAGCGCGAGGCGTGGGCCGCGGTGGCGCCGGCGGGAAGCGAGGGGTCATGAGCGAGCCGTTCACCGTGCAGGGTCTGCTGGAGGACTACCGGGCGGGACGACGCACGCCGTCGGATGTCGCGCGGGAGGTGATCGCGCGGGCCGACGCCGTCGACGCGCCGGTGTGGATCTCGCGCGTGTGCGACGAGGAGCTGCTCGCGCGGGCTGCGGCGCTGGACGACGCGGACCCGTCGCTGCCGCTGTACGGGATCCCGTTCGCGGTGAAGGACAACATGGACGTGGCGGGGATCCCGACGACGGCTGGCTGCCCGGGGTTCGCGTACACGCCGTCCGAGACGGCGACCGCGGTGCAGCTGCTGCTCGACGCGGGCGCGCTGCTGGTCGGCAAGACGAACATGGACCAGTTCGCGACGGGGCTCGTCGGCACGCGGTCGCCCTACGGGGTCGACGGGTCGGTCTTTGATCCGGACCGCGTGAGTGGCGGGTCGTCGTCGGGCTCCGCGCTGGCCGTTGCTTTGGGGCTCGTGGCGTTCTCGCTGGGGACCGACACCGCGGGGTCCGGTCGGGTGCCGGCGGCGTTCAACGCGCTGGTGGGGCTGAAGCCGACGCGGGGGCTGATCTCGACGCGTGGTGTCGTGCCTGCGTGCGCGTCACTGGATTGCGTGTCGATCTTCGCCCACACCGCGGTGGATGCGTCGCTGGTGCTGGGCGTGGCCGGCGCGTACGACGCCTTGGATCCGTGGTCGCGTGAGGCCGAGGTGCCGATGTCGCCGCGGCGGGGATTGCTGGGCGTGCCGCTGGAGGGGCAGCTGGAGTTCACTGAGCCCGAGGCCGCAGCGGCATGGGAGGCGGCGCTGGAGCATGCGGCGACGCAGTGGACGCTGGTGCCGGTCGACGTGTCGCCGATGCTGGATGCCGCGCCGCTGCTCTATGCGTCGTGGGTGGCTGAGCGAACGGCGGACCTGCTCGAGGTCATTGATGGGGAGCCCGAGGGACTGGACCCGACGGTGGCGCGGATCGTGCGGAGTGGGCGGGACCTGAGCGCGGTGGACGTGTTCGCGGCGGCGCACAAGCTGGCGGAGCTGCGGCTGGCGGCGGACCGGGTGTGGGAGGACGTCGATGCGCTGATGCTGCCGACGACGCCGGGGCACCCGACGCATGCGCAGGTGGCGGCGGATCCGGTGGGGGTGAATGAGGCGCTGGGGCGGTTCACGAACTTTGTGAACCTCATGGACATGGCAGCGGTGGCAGTGCCTGCGCCGGTGCGGGGGGATGGGCTGCCGTTTGGGGTGTCGTTGCTGGCGCCGGCGTCGCATGACTACCGGCTCTTGCGTGCGTCGGCGTCGTGGAGTGGAGAGCCGGCGGCGGTCGATGAGCCGGGGCTCGTGCAGCTCGCGGTTCTGGGTGCGCACCTCAGCGGGATGCCGCTCAACCATCAGCTCACTGACCGCGGTGCGCGGTTCGTGTGCGCGACGACGACGGCCCCGGAGTACGAGTTCTACGCGCTGCCGGACGGCAAGCGACCTGCGCTGTCGCGCACCGAAGACGGTGCCGCGATCGCC
>SYBY01000489.1 GCA_005788585.1 Actinomycetota bacterium
CCCTCCTCGCTCTGCTTGAGCAGGAGGTCCAGGTTGCGGCGGGACTTCTCCTTGGCGTCGCGGACGACGCCCAGGTAGCCGTAGTGCTCGACGCGCACGTCGGTGATCTCGGTGCGCTCGGGCAGCCAGCCCGGCAGGTTCTGCGCGATCTGCTCGTGAATGCGGCCGTTGAAGCGGTAGTTCGGACGGTTGCGGAAGACGCGCAGGGCGTTGTGGTTGACCGACGTGCCGTCCTCGACCGAGCCGGTGAAGTTCGTCTCGATGAGATAGAAGGCCTCGCGCCACGTCTTGCCGGTCAGCGCGCGAAGCCGCTCGACGTCGTCCTCGATGAGGACCTCGTCGGCGTCCAGGTACATGATCCAGTCCGACGTGGCCGCCTCGAAGGAGACGTTGCGCGCGTCGCTGAACGACCCGTTCCACTCGTGGTGGAGCACCTTCGCGCCGTACTCCTCGGCGATCTCGACGGTGCGGTCGGTCGAGCCGGTGTCGACGACGATCATCTCGTCGACCGCGTCGCGGACGGCGGCGAGGCACTGCGGGAGCATCTCCTCCTCGTCCTTGACGATCATGCACAGGCTCAGCGTCAGGCCGGTGGCGGGCTTGGCCTTGGCCGCGACGCGCTTGCCGCGCGGAGCCAGCTCGCGCAGGGCCGCCATGACGGCGGCGGGGAGCTTCGGGCGCGGGACGTTGGCCTTGCGCCGGCGCTGGATCTCCTTGCGGTTGCCCGCGACACCCGGGATCTCGGGCGCCATCGCGAACGCGGCGTTGAAGAGGGCCTCCGCCGCGCCGAGCTCACCGAGCTCGTACAGCGCGACACCGGCGAAGTTCAGCAGGCGCGGCTCGCGCGGCTCGATCTCCAGGAGCTCGATGTTGCGCAGCGCGATCGTCGCGAACATGCCGCTGACGAACTGCAGGCTCGCGTCGCGGTGGGCGAGCCCCGCCTCGGCCAGCAGGCAGTGCGCCTGGTAGCGGCGGTGCACGTCGGCGATGTCGGCAGCCTCGCTCCAGAGCGCGGCGTATCCGTCGAGGTCCCGCTGCGCGAGCAGGGCCGTCGCACGCGCGCGGAGCGCGTGGGGGGCCTGGTCGTCGGAGACGGCGGTCGGCGCGGTCGTCCCGGGGGCGCCGGTGAGGCGCAGGCCGGAGGACGGGCGATCGGGTTCGGGAGCGGCGTCGGTCAGGCGGAGCGCCATGCGACCAGCACCTCCTGAGGGGTGGAGGAGAACATCTCTGGCCGGGTGTTCGGCAGGGCGCGCGGATTTCTGAATGCCGCATGCAGAACCGCGGGGAGGCAGAGGTCCGGGCATCTGAAACCCGAACAGACAAAAGGAGGGAAGTTCATCCGATGGGGGTCCCCACTTCTGGGGAGGGCGCCGATGGACAGCTGACGGATTTCCGGCGGGGTTGTGTGCTGCTCGGCACGGCCGGATGCCGAAGCGGGGTCTTGTCGTCCCCTCGCACCCCAAGAAGGAGCATTGAGATCAATGCAGGCTGAACGATCCGGTCGCCGCCGGATGTCGCCGGAAGAGACGCTGGCGCTGTGGAAGCAGTACCAGGAGACCAAGGACCAGGCTCTCCGCGACCGTCTCGTCCTCACCTTCGCGCCTCTCGTGAAGTACATCGTCTACAAGAAGGTCCGCGAGATGCCCGCGCGCTGTGAAGTCGAGGACTTCATCAGCTGCGGCCTCGAGGCCCTCATCCGCTCGATCGACCGCTACGACCCGGAGAAGGGCGCCACGCTCGAGCAGTACGCGTGGACCCGCATCCACGGCGCGGTCCTCGACGAGCTCCGCCGCCAGGACTGGGCCCCGCGCTCGGTCCGCCGCTGGGAGCGCGACATCGAGCGCGCCGTCGAGGAGTTCACGGCGCTGCACGGCCGGCATCCCTCGCGCGAGGAGCTCGCCCTGGCCGTCGGCACGACGACCGAGGCCCTGCGTGAGCGCCAGCAGGAGATCACCCGCTCGGACCTGACCTCGCTGAACACCCTGGTGCTCAGCGACGACGAGACGACGATCGAGCGCATCGACACGCTCGCGTGCACCGACACGCGCCTCGATCCGGAGAACGCCGCGACGCAGGAGGCTGCCAAGGAGCGCTTCCGCGAGGTGTTCGCCCGCCTGCCCCAGCGCGAGCGCGAGATCGCCGTGCTGCTGTACGTCAAGAACATGACCCTGGCCGAGATCGGCAAGATCCTCGGCGTCAGCGAGAGCCGCGTCTGCCAGATCCACACGCAGATGAAGCGTCAGCTGCGCGAGGCGCTCGACAGCGACGCCGCGATGCTCGAGAGCGTCGCGGTCGCGTAGGTCGCAAGGGAACTGCCAGTCGTGGGGACGACTCCGACCGACCGGGTTCGCGCGGCGCGCAAGCAGGCGCGCCGCCGAGCCTCCTCCCCGGTCTCACCATCGTTGCAGCGTGTGCTCGACGACGCGCGCGACCGGCGCGTCGCCTCCGTGCGTCGCATCCTGACGGGCCCGTCCCGTCGCTCCTCCTAGAACGGGCACGGCTCGATCGGCTCGACGATCTCCTCGACGGAGAGGTCCGGCCGCCGCAGCGCGATCGTCGCCGGCTTGCTGCAGTCCACGGGCTCGGTCAGCGTGAGCGGCATGTCGAAGATGTCCGTCGCCGA
>SYBY01000490.1 GCA_005788585.1 Actinomycetota bacterium
GCCCACCGGGCAAGGGCACCACCATCAGAGCGGAGATTCCGTGCGCGTCGTCGTAGCCGATGATTCCGTGTTGCTGCGCGAGGGCATCGTGCGGCTGTTGACCGAAGCGGGGATGGACGTCGTCGGCCAGGCCGGCGACGCGGAAGACCTGCTGCGCAAGGTGGGCGCCCATAGGCCGGACGTCGCGATCGTCGACATCAAGATGCCGCCGACCCACACCGACGAGGGCCTGCGCGCCGCGGCCGAGATCCGCGAGCGCCAGCCCGACGTCGGCGTCCTCGTCCTCAGTCAGTACGTCGAGGAGGGCTACGCCCTGGAGCTGGTCGGCGGGGCCGGGACCGGCTACCTGCTCAAGGACCGCGTGGGCGACATCGACCGCTTCGTCGAATCGGTCCGCCGTGTCGGCGAGGGTGGGTCGGCCCTCGACCCCGAGGTCGTGGCCCAGCTGCTCGGCAGGCGCCGGCAGACCGACCCCCTCGAGGGTTTGAGCCCACGGGAGCGGGAGGTGCTCGGCCTCATGGCCGAAGGCCGCTCCAATCACGGCATCGCGCAGCAGCTCGTCGTGACCGAGCGGGCGGTGGAGAAGCACGTCACGAACATCTTCGGCAAGCTCGACCTTCCCCTCGCACCCGACGACCACCGGCGTGTGCTCGCCGTGCTGGCGTTCGTGCGCGCCGCACCCTGACCCCCCGCATTCCCAGGAGCCTCCATGCCCGACATCGTCACCGCCACCGACCTGACGCGCCGTTACGGCGAGGGTGCCGCCGCCGTCGACGCGCTCGCCGGGGTGACCGTCGCGTTCCCCGCTGGTGGGCTGACCGCGATCATGGGGCCGTCGGGCTCGGGCAAGTCCACGCTGATGCACTGCCTCGCGGGCCTCGACACCCCGACGAGCGGCAGCGTCCAGCTCGACGGCGTCGAGCTGTCCGGCCTCTCCGACAAGGCGCTGACCGAGCTGCGGCGTGACCGGGTCGGGTTCGTCTTCCAGGCCTTCAACCTCCTGCCGGTCCTGACGGCGGAGGAGAACATCACGCTGCCGCTCACCCTTGCCGGCCGCAAGCCCGACCAGGCATGGCTCGACCAGCTCATCGACACGGTGAACCTCGGCGACCGGCGGACGCACCGGCCGGCGGAGCTGTCCGGCGGCCCGCAGCAGCGCGGCGCGGTGGCGCGTGCGCTGGTCCACAAGCCGGCGGTCGTGTTCGCTGACGAGCCCACCGGCAACCTCGACTCCAAGTCGTCCGGTGAGATCCTCACCCTGCTGCGCCGGTCGGTCGACGACCTTGGCCAGACCGTCATCATGGTCACGCACGACGCGAAGGCTGCGGCGATCGCCGATCGTCTGCTCGTGCTCGCGGACGGGCGCGTCGTGCACGACGGCCCGGCGGGTGACGCCGACCAGGTCTTCGAGGTCATGCGCGGGGTCGCGGCGTGACCTCCCTGACGCTCAAGAGCCTCGCGTCGCGCAAGCTCCGCACGGCGCTGACCTCCATCGCGATCATCCTCGGCGTCGCGATGATCTCGGGGACGTTCGTCCTCACGGACACGATCAACAAGTCGTTCGACGACATCTTCCAGGCCGGGTACGAGGGCATCGACGTCGCGGTCAGCCCGAAGACCGTCGAAGGCCTGGAGGGGGACACCGGACCGGTCGCCCAGCCGCTGCCGGAGGCGCTCGTGCAGCGGGTCGCGGCGGTGGACGGCGTCGCGCTCGCCGAGGGCGCGGTCACCGGCCAGGTCTCCATCCGCGACAAGGACGGCGAGGCCGTCACCCAAGGCGGCGCCCCGAACTTCGCCGCCAGCGTGGGGGACGAGCAGTTCACGCCGTTTCGCTACACCGAGGGCCGGGAGCCGGCGGCCGACAACGAGGTCGCACTCGACGCGAAGACGGCCAGCGATCAGGACTTCGGCCTCGGCGACCAGATCGAGATCGTCGGAGAGGAGGGCGCGAAGCGCTACGAGCTCGTCGGGATCGCGAAGTACGGCGACGTCGACTCGCTCGCGGGCGCGTCGTTCGCGCTCATGACCCGGGCGGAGACGCAGCGGATCACCGGCCGCGTCGGCCAGGTCGACGAGATCGACGCCGCGGCCGAGGAGGGCGTGAGCCCCGACGAGCTGAAGGACCGCGTCGCGGCGGCGCTGGCGGGCGAGCCCGTCACGGTGCGTACCGGCCAGGAGTCGGCGGACAAGCAGTCCAGCGACCTGCAGGAGCAGCTGGGCTTCCTGCGGACGGCCCTGCTGGTCTTCGGCGGGATCGCGGTGTTCGTCGGCGCGTTCGTCATCTACAACACGTTCTCGATCACGGTCGCGCAGCGCACCCGGGAGCTGGCGCTGCTGCGCACCCTCGGCGCGTCGCGGCCGCAGGTGCTCGGCGGGGTCGCGCTCGAGGCGTTCCTCATCGGCCTGTTCGCGTCCGTGCTCGGCATGCTCGGCGGGCTCGTGCTCGCCCCGGCGCTCACCGGATTGTTCGCCGCGCTCGGATTCGACCTCGAGACCGGCGGCAACGTCGTCCTCGCGCGCACGGTGATCGTCGCGCTCCTGGTCGGCACGATCGTCACGGTCCTCGCGAGCCTCGCGCCCGCGGTGCGCGCCACCAGGGTGGCGCCGATCGCGGCGATGCGCGAGGGCCTGTCCGAGGGCGAGGCCCGCCGCAGGCGCCCGTACTTCGCCACGTTGCTACTCGTCGTGGGCATCGGCCTGCTGCTCGCCGGCCTGTTCGGCGGCGGCTCGGGCGGGCAGGCCGCGAGCCTGCTGGGCCTGGGCGCCGCGGTCGTGTTCCTGGCAGTTGCGCTGCTCAGCCCGCGACTCGTGCGGCCGATGGCGGCGGGCATCGGCAAGCCGCTGCAGAGCGCCTTCGGCCTGAGCGGCCGGCTGGCGCGCGAGAACGCGACCCGCAACCCCGCGCGCACCGCCGTCACCGCGGCGGCGCTCATGATCGGCGTGGCGCTCGTCGCGTTCGTGTCGATCTTCGCCGCCGGCCTGCAGGGCTCGGTGGAGGCGTCGGTCGACCGGGCGTTCACCGGGGACATCACGGTGCTCAGCACCGACGGGTTCTCACCGATCCCCGAAGGCGTGCAGACCGCCGTGAACGACGTCCCGGGCGTCGCGTCGTCCTCGGCGTTCCGGTTCGCGGAGTCCCGCGTGCGGGGCGTTTCCGGGAATGTCGCGGTCATCGGCGTCGATCCCGAGGTGGCCGACAGCTACACGGCCACGTGGAAGGACGGCGACGACGAGCTCCTGCGCACGCTGGGGTCCGACGGCGTCATCGTCAACAACGGGACCGCGGTCGCCGACGCGAAGAAGATCGGCGACACGATCGACGTGCTCACGCCCACGGGCAGGCGCGTCACGCTGACGGTGCGAGGCGTCCTAAACGAAGGCGACTTCGACCTGCTCGGCGGCGGCATGGTCGTCTCCTCCGAGGTGATGACGCGGGAGTTCGGCGTGCGGCAGCCCGCGCTCCTGTCGGTCGCGTTCGACGACAGCCGGCCGGCTGCGCAGACCCGCGCGGCGGTCGACGAGCTGCTGGCGACCCGGTTCCCGAACGCCGAGGCCCAGGATCGCGAGGAGCTCAAGGAGTCGCAGTCCGACCAGATCGGGCAGCTGCTCGGGCTCATCTACGCGCTGCTGGCGCTCTCGGTCATCGTCTCGCTGTTCGGGATCGTGAACACGCTGGCACTGTCCGTGTTCGAAAGGACCCGGGAACTGGGCATGCTGAGAGCCATCGGGACGACCAAGCGACAGGTCCGCCGCATCGTGCGGCTCGAAGCGGTCATCACCTCGCTCATCGGCGCCAGCCTGGGCGTCGTGCTGGGCGTGCTGTTCGCGCTGCTCGTGTCCCGGCCGCTGGAGGAGGAGGGCTTCGTGCTGACGTTCCCGATCGCCACGCTCCTCGTCCTCCTGGTCCTGTCCGCGCTGGCCGGCGTGATCGCCGCGATCATGCCCGCCCGCCGAGCCGCGAAGCTCGATGTCCTCGACGCCCTCGCCTACGAGTAGCGACGACGTCCCGGTCCTGCCGGCGACCGCGACGACACCCGAAGGGGCGTCGGCAGGTCGCCGGCCGGTCACCGTGCCCCGGTCGCTGGCGGTGCTCAGCGAGCTGGGCTGGCGGTTCCTGGTGTGCGTCGCCGCGCTCGTGGTGATCGTCTACGGGCTGTGGGAGCTGCGCCTGGTCCTGCTGCCGGTCTTCATCTCGCTGCTCGCGGCGACGATCCTCGCGCCCCCGGCCGTCTGGCTGCGCCACCGCGGCGTGCCCCGGACCATCGCGACGTTCGTCGTCTACGTCGCCGGGCTCGGCGTCCTCGCCGGCGTGCTGTGGCTCATCGTCCCCGCGACGATCCACGAGTTCGACGAGCTCGGCGTTCAGGTGGGCGGCGGCATCGACGAGGTCGGCGACTGGCTGGCGACCGGGCCGTTCGGGCTCACCGAGAGGGAGGTCCAGGAGGGCATCGACGAGTTGTCGAACCGCGTGCAGAGCAGCGCGGACGACATCGCCTCGGGCGTGTACACCGGTGCCCTCGTCGCGGTGCAGGTCCTCGCCGGGATCCTCATCGCGCTCGTCGTGACCTTCTTCCTCGTCAAGGACGGCGACCGGATGTGGGACTGGGTCGTGCGGCTGACGCCGGTGCGCCGGCGCGAGACCATCCACGCGGCCGGGGAGGAGGGCTGGCGCGTGCTCAGCGCGTTCGTGCGCGGCATCACCATCATCGCGGCGATCGACGCCATTGCCATCGGGCTGGCCCTGTGGATCATCGGTGTCCCGCTCGTCATGCCGCTGGCACTGCTGACGTTCGTCCTGGCGTTCATCCCGTTCATCGGGGCGTTCACCGCGGGCGCGGCGGCGGCGCTCGTCGCACTGGTGTCCAACGGGTGGGTCGACGCGCTCCTCGTGATCGCGGCCGTGACCGCGATCCAGCAGCTCGAGGGCGATCTCCTCTACCCGGTCATCGTGGGGCGGACCGTCGAACTGCACCCGGTCGCGATCCTTGTGTGCGTCGGCGCCGGCGGCATCCTGGGCGGGATCATCGGCGCATTCCTCGCGGTGCCGGTCGCCGCGCTCGTCGCGACCGTCATCCCGCTCGTGCGGCGCGAGGTGCGGCTGTCCCACACGCTCGACCCGCCGCCGCCCCAGGGCGACGAGCGGCCGCCGTCGGAGATCGTGCTCCCCTAGAGCACGATCTCGCAGTCCGGCGCGACCTTGTCCTTACTGTCCTTCTGCACCCGGTCGCGACCCGGGCCGCACTCGATGATGTCTGCGCCGCCGCCGACCGCGCGGATGGTGTCGTCGCCGCTGCCGCCGTACACCCTGTCCTTGTCGTAGCCGGGGCGAATGGTGTCGTTGCCGGCGCCGCCGTAGATCGTGTCCTCGCCACGGCCGCCGGAGATGTCGTCGTCCCCCGCGCTGCCTGACAGCTCGTCGTCGCCGAAGCCGCCGATGATGTGGTCGTCGCCCGGTCCGGCGTCGACGTCATCGTCGCCGCGGCCGGCGTCCACGTCGTCGTTGCCGCCGAACAGAAGGATCCGGTCGTCGCCGTCCAGGGCCACGATGACGTCGTCGCCCTCGGTGCCCTCGAGCACGTCGTCGCCGTCGCTGCCCTTCTCCTGGTCGCGGTTGATCGCGGTGGCCGACGGGGTGCCGCGGTCGGCGACCTTCTGGCCGACGAGCTGCAGGCCGCCGTTGGTCCGGCCCTGCAGGGGCTGGAAGCCCTCGTCGTCGACGGGATCACCCTTGATGACGTTCTCGCAGTCGGCGGCGTAGTTGCCTTCGGTGTTGCTGGAGACGTAGACCGTGTCGTCGCCGGGGCCGCAGTCGATGGTGTCGACGCCCGGGCCGGTGTAGATCGTGTCGTCGCCGTCGCCGCCGCGCAGGGTGTCCTCGCCCGCCTCGCCGCCGGACAGCACGTCGTTGCCGGGACCGCCGTCGATCTCGTCGTTGCCGGCGCCGCCGTCGATGGCGTCGTCGCCCTCGTCGCCGAACGCGCGGTCGGCGCCGTTGCCCGTGAAGATGATGTCGTTGCCCGCGCCGCCCTGGACGTTGCCGTCGTTGCCGCGGTTGCTGTTGATGTAGTCGTCGCCGTCGCCGCCGAGCAGCGCCTTGTCGTCGCCGAACCCGGCTTCGATCAGGGCGTCGTCGCCGGGGCCGCCGTCCAGGGTGTCGTCGCCGTCGCCGCCGTCGAGCCAGTCGGTGCCGGGCCCGCCGTAGATCGTGTCGTTGCCCGTGCCGCCGTTCGCGCGCTCGCGATCGCCGTGGGACAGGTCGATCCAGTCGTCGCCGCTGCCGCCTTCGGCGCGGTCGCTGCCTGCCTCGCCCCAGATCCGGTCCTTGCCCGTGCCGCCGGAGAGGATGTCGTCACCCGCGCGCCCGCTGAGGGCGTCGTCGGATTCGAGGCCACGCAGCGTGTCGTCGCCCGTGGTGCCGACCAGCTTGTCCTTGTTCGGCGTGCCCTCGATCGTCTTCGCCCACGCGGTGGCGGTGAGCACGGTCAGCAGGGCGAGTGTGGCAACCAGCAGGCGTGAACGCATGGGAAGGACATCGGGCGCGCCCCACACGCCGGTGACGCGAGGCACCGGAAGGCGGACGAACGTCGGCGGGAGCGTTCCGCCGTCAACCGCCGCGGGTCGCGTGTACGATGCGACGCGCGTCGCGACCCCGGCGCAGCCACGCCGGTCTGGCCCGCACCCGACTCGGCGACACGGCGAAGTGGTCCCTGGCTTCGGGTACATGACGACGACCGCCTCTGCGGCCGCGGTGCGGGCACGGCCAGACGGAGGAACCATGTCGCAGTCCAACGCCCGGCGCCGCGCCGCCCTCGCCCATCAGCGTCAGCACGGTGGCACGTACACGCAGGCGCTCCAAGCCGTCACGAGCCCGGCCGGAGCGCTGTACAACCGCATCGGCCACGGGTATGCCGCCCGTCGCCGGCCCGATCCGCAGATGGCGGCGCAGCTGTGGGAGGCGCTCGGCGACGCCGTGACCGTGCTGAACGTCGGCGCGGGGACCGGATCGTACGAGCCGCGCGATCGCGACGTGACCGCGGTCGAGCCTTCGGCGGTCATGCGGGCGCAACGACCCGATGACGCCGCTCCCTGCATCGATGCCGAGGCCGCTGCGCTGCCCTTCGACGACGCAACGTTCGATGCGGCGATGGCAGTGCTCAGCGACCACCACTGGGCCGATCCCATCGCCGGGTTGCGCGAGATGCGACGGGTGGCCCGGCGGGTGGTCGTGCTGCAGTGGGACACGCGGATGCATCCCGAGCCGTTCTGGCTGATCCGCGACTACCTACCCGAGTTCGCGAGCCTCGCCGAGCAGGGACCGAGCCTGCGCGAGCGCGCCGAGGCGATCGGAGCGCGCATGGTCCCGGTACCGGTCCCCGCCGACTGCCGGGATGCCTTCTTTCACGCGTACTGGGCGAGGCCTGAGGCGTACCTGGAGGAGGAGGTGCGGCGCAGCACGTCGGTCTGGGGCCGGCTGGGGAAGCGTGTCGAGCAACGCGCGATCATGGCGCTGGCATCGGACCTGCAGACCGGCGTCTGGCCGCGCAGGAACGCCGAGATCCTGGGGCTCGACGCCCTGGACCTGGGCGCGCGGCTGCTGGTTGCGGAGTGAACGTCGCGACGCTCCCGCGGGAGCGTTGACGTGTCAACCGTCCGAGATTCCGTCCGGACATCGTGGGAACATATGTTCGTGTATGGAACCGGGTGGTCACCATGACGCTGGAAGAGCTGGCAGAACAGATCGCAGCATTGGCGGCGGACATCGAGGCCGCGACCTGCCGCTGGCTGGCGCTTGTCGCGGAGTTCGACCGCAGGGAGGGTTGGGGCCTCGAGGGCTGTGCATCCTGCGCGGCGTGGGTGGCGTGGCGATGCGCCATCGGCCCGCAGGCCGCCAGGGAGCATGTCCGGGTCGCGCGGCGGCTCCAGGAGCTGCCACGTGTGCAGGATGCCTTCTCTCGCGGGGAGCTCTCGTACTCGAAGGTGCGGGCGATCACGCGTGTTGACGGTGTCGTCGACGAGGACGAACTGGTCGAGCTGGCGCGCAACGCCACGGCCGCGCAACTGGACCGGATCGTGCGGTCCTATCGGTCTGCCACCCGGGTCGAAGCCGACGCTGAGCGCGCGCGCGAGGAGCGCTTCCTCGCGCTCGAGTGGGAGCCCGACGGGTCGCTGCGGGTCCGGGGCAGGTTGCCGGCAGAACAGGGAGCGCTACTGATGCGGGCCGTCGAGCTCGCGGCCGAGCAGTTGCGGGAAGACGCTTCGGCGGAGGAGCAGTCGTCCACAGAGGGGCACAGCACCGTTCCGGCCGGCGCACGACGGGCCGACGCGCTGGCGACGATCGCCGATCAGGCGCTCGCCGGACCGGGCGCGGGGCGCACCGGCGGGGACCGGGTGCAGCTCGTGGTCCACGTCGATGCCGTGGCGCTGTGCGAGGGAGACGGGCATGACGACGCTCGGCGCGAGCTCGAACACGGCCCGGTCTTGACGCGAGGGGCCGCGCGGCGGTTGGCCTGCGACAGCGCGGTCGTGCAGATCGCCGAGCGTGATGGCGAGCCTCTCTCGGTGGGGCGCAAGACCCGCAGGATCCCGCCAGCGCTCCGGCGCGCGCTGCGGGCTCGCGACAACGGATGCCGGTTCCCCGGCTGCACCAATCACCGATACGTCGACGCCCACCACATCCGGCATTGGGCGGACGGCGGTCCGACGGATCTGGACAACCTCGTCCACCTCTGCGGGCATCACCACCGTCTACTGCACGAGGGCGGCTACTCCGTGCGACCAGGTGCCGGCGGTGCGTTCGAGTTCCGCACCCCGGGCGGGCGTGTCCTGCGCGACCAGCCGCGGGTCCGACGCCGCGACGGGTGCGACCCGGCACTCCCGCGTGCCCGGGCAGGAGCGCGGCTGCAGATCCTGCATGACCGCCTCGACCTGGACCTCGCGACCGGGGCGATGATCTCCATCGCCCCGCCGGTCGATTCGGGATGAGCGCCGGTGCTCAGGGGGCGGGGAGTGCCTGCACCGACGCGAGGTCGTATGTCCCCGCGTCGCTGCCCAGGCCGCCCGCGACCTGCGACGCCGTGGCGCACCCCAAGCGCGCGGCGTCTGCCGGAGTCAGGTCCAGCGACAGCCCGCGCAGGAACCCGGCGCTGAACGCGTCGCCGCAGCCGGTGGTGTCGATGACGTCGACGGGGAAGGCCGGGACCTCCGCCACGCTGTCGCCGGTCACGACCACCGCGCCGTCGGCGCCCCGCGTGGCCGCGACGCCACCGACGCCACGCGCGAGCAGCGCTCGGCAGCCCGCCACCAGGTCGGTCTCGCCCGTGAAGCCCAGGACCTGCTCGTCGTTGGGCAGCAACCAGTCGAGGTGGGGGAGCGCGCCGCCGATCCACTCGAGGATGCCGGGGTCGCCCGGGGCGAGGATGTCGGCGGACGTGACGAGGCCGCGATCGCGCGCGCGGCTCAGCACCTGCGCGGCGACCTCGCCGCCCATGAACTCCGGGCCGCCGAGGTGCAGGAAGGTCGCATCGGCGAGCGCCTCGTCGGGCACGTCGTCCGGACCCGCGGAGGCGTTGGCGCCGACGACGTGGAACGCCGGGCGGTCACCGTTGGGCCGGATGGGCAGGACGCTCGCCGACGTCTGGGCGTCCTCGACGCGCCGCAGGAGCGAGACGTCGATGCCCTCGCGCTCGAGGAGCGACAGCAGCATGTCCCCGGCGGCGTCGGTGCCGACGGCGCCCGCGCTCCACACCGTCGCCCCCAGCCGTGCGAGCACGACGGCGGTCCCGCCGGCCGAGCCCGCGGCCGTCAGCCGGATCTGGTCGACGAGCTGCCCGCCCTGGCCCTCGGGGATCTCCTCGACGGGCCGGACGAGGACGTCCAGGACATGCACTCCCAGCGCGATCGCGCGCATCTCACTCCTCTTCGGCCGGGCGGGTCGCGCCGTAGCCGGTCGTGGTCACCTGCTCGACGACGGCCTGGACCGCGGCGTCGTCGAGGACGCGCGGCGTTCCGACCTGGGCCGCCCGCCAGTAGACCGTGCACGCCCACTCCAGCAGTTCGGTGGCGCGCAGCGCGGTGGCCAGGTCGGGACCGTGGGTCACCGCGCCGTGGTTGGCCATGAGCGCCGCGAGCCGGCCCTCCAGCGCGTCGAGGACGCCCGCCGCCAGCTCGGGCGTGCCGAACGTCGCGTAGGGCGCCACGCGGACCCCGCCACCCAGGCCGAGCATCTCGTAGTGGACGAGCGGCAGCTCGTCGAGGACGCAGGCCAGGGCGGTCGCCATCGGCGCGTGCGTATGCACGACGGCGCCGGACTCAAAGCGGCGGTACACGCCGAGGTGCAGGCTGAGCTCCGACGTCGGCGCCAGCGCGCCGAAGCGCACGGCGCCCTCGATGTCGACGACGGGCACGTCGGCGGCCTGAAGCTCGCCGAGGACGGCCCCCGTCGGCGAGACCGCCACGAGGTCGTCGCACCTCACGCTGAGGTTGCCGTTCGTCGCCGAGACGAGCCCGGCGGCGGCGAGCCTCCGGGCCGCAGCGGCGACCTGTTCGCGTTCGCGTTCGAGCATACGCCGTCGAGTGTACGGAACCGTTCAGTCGTGCGCGGTGGCGGCCGCCTCGGGGGCCGGCCTGAGGCGGTAGACCACGGTGAGCAGGGCGCAGAGCAGCCCGGCGGCGAGGGCGTAGCCCAGCTCGGCCCGCAGGACCTCGTCGTCGACGATCGGCGCGAACATCCACACCATGAACGCGACGCCCGCGATCGCCCACGCGACCGCCGCCTCCCGTGCGTGGCCGCGCGCCAGTGCCGCCTGGTTCAGCGTGCCGCCCGCGAGATGCAGGCCCATGCCGACCGCGACGATCGCCAGGCCGACCCGGCTCCAGTCGTAGTCGAGGTCGAAGAGCAGGTCCATCGCGAACGGCCCGACGGCCGCGAGCCCGATGGCGACGGCCGCAGCGAACCCCGCGATCGCCAGCACCGTGACGCGGATCGCCTTGGAGAACTCCCCGCCGTCCTCGGTGGCGTTCAGCCCGGCGAGGTGGGGGAGCAGGGAGCCCTGGATCGCCTGGAAGAGCTGCAAAGGCGCGCGGGCGATGAGCAGGATGCTGAAGACGATGCCCGCCAGCGCGGCGTCGGAGCTCGTGATGTCCACGGCGATGACCGCGCCGTTGATGAGCGTCTGCTCGGCGGCCATGACGACGAGGACCGCGGCCGCGAACCCGATCCCGTGGCGCAGCGACAGCCCGCCCTCCGCTTCCTGGACCGCGTCCTGGGAGACCGGCGGGTCATTGCGGCTGAACGCCAGCGGCACGACGATCAGCGACACGCACGGCGCGGCGACCATCCCGATCGCGACCGCGGTCTGCCCGGACGCCAGCCCGAGCACGACGGCCAGCGCGAAGAGCACCCGGGTCGTGGCCTCCAGGAAGACCAGCCCGCCGTACAGCTCGAAGCGCTGGTGCCCGGCCAGCCAGCCGCGCGCGAAGTAGCTGGCCGCGTAGGCCAGGACCGCGGCGACGAGGATCCAGTACAGCGACTCCGAGCCGTCGAGCAGGTCGTCCTGGATCGGGCCGCGCAGGGCGAGCGCGGCGACGAGGAACAGCGCCGCGAACGCGGTCTGGATCAGCAGCGGCTCGCGCAGCGGGTGTGACCCGTGGCCCAGTGCCCGCCGCTCGGCGATCGTCCGCGACAGCAGCTGCTCGATCGGCCGGTACAGGACCGTGACGACCACGAAGAGGACCGACCACAGGATGCTGATCCGCGAGTACTCGTCGGGCGTCAGCCCGTGCGAGGCCAGGGAGAAGTACGCGAAGGTGACGACGCCCGTCAGCGCGATGCCGACGGAGAGGATCCTCGCCCCGGCTCCATAGCCGCGGCGAGGGGCGTCCTGGTCAGCCAAGCCGGACGAGCAGCATGGTCCAGGGGAACGGCGACCGTGCCTCGACGACCTCGCCGTGCTGGCTCAGCAGCTTGATGAACGAGCGCTTGGACCAGTGGTTGAGGTGCCCGGGGGTGTTCCCGAGGTCCTTGATGTACGCCCCGCGCGCCATGTTCAGCATGCGCCACATCGGCTCGCGCGGCACGCTGACCAGCAGATGCCCGGACGCGACACGCGCCATCTCGGCGACCGTGTGCTCAGGATCGGGCACGTGCTCGAGGACCTCGATCGCCGTGGCGACGTCGAACTCGTTGTCCTCGAACGGCATGTTCTCGGCCTTCAAGATCTTGTACTCGAGGTTCGGCGCGGTGCGCTGCTCCCAGAACGACTTCAGCGTCGGGTCGTCGAGATCGATGCCTACGACGCGCTTGTCGCTGAGCTGCTGCGCCCACTGGTGCGTGTGGTGCGCCTCACCACAGCCGACGTCCAGCAGGGACGCCGGCGCCGCCTGCGTGAACAGGTCGTCGAGCGCCCGCTCGAAGCCCGCCTGCAGCCGCTTGGCCACCGGGTTGGTCGTGTTGTACTTGTCGTACGTGTTGCCGGTGACCGTGCCCTCGGCATCGACGGTGACGGTGGGACTCATAGCTTGATGGCCTCGCGCTCCTCGGTCTTGCCCGTCGCGCCGC
>SYBY01000491.1 GCA_005788585.1 Actinomycetota bacterium
CGCCCAGGACTTCACGGTCCTCGGCGGCTCCGTCAGCCTCACCGTCGGCCAGAAGGTCGCGAAGGTCATGGACCTCGCGGCGAAGAGCGGCATGCCGATCGTCGGCATCAACGACAGCGGCGGCGCCCGGATCCAGGGCGGTCTCGTCGCCCTGACGGGCTACGGCGAGATCTTCCGCCGCAACGTGCAGTTCTCCGGCATGGTCCCGCAGCTGAGCCTCATGATGGGCCCGTGCGCGGGCGGCGCGGCCTACTCCCCCGCGATGACCGACTTCGTGCTCATGGTGCGCCAGAGCTCGTACATGTTCGTCACCGGTCCCGAGGTCATCCGGGCGGTCACGGGCGAGCGCGTCGACGCGGAGACGCTCGGCGGGGCGGACACCCACGCAACGCGCTCGGGCGTCGCGCACCTCGCCGTCGACAGCGAGGCCGAGTGCATCGAGGACGCGCAGGCGCTGCTCAGCTTCCTGCCGTCGAACTACCGCGAGCTGCCGCCCGACGTCCCGCCCGGAGAGGCCCCGGCCAACCACCGCGAGGTCGGCCGGATCATTCCGGACGACCCGTCGCGCAGCTACGACATGCGCAAGGTCATCCGCGCGCTCGTCGACGACGAGGACTTCCTCGAGATCCAGCCCGAGTGGGCCACGACGATGATCTGCGGCTTCGCCCGGCTCGACGGCATGGCGGTCGGCATCTACGGCAACCAGCCGATGGTGCGCGCCGGCGTCATCGACATCGACGCGTCGGAGAAGGCGTCGCGCTTCATCCGCACCTGCAACAGCTACAACGTGCCGCTGGTGTGCTTCGCCGACGTCCCCGGCTACCTCCCGGGCGTCGAGCAGGAGTGGGGCGGGATCATCCGCCACGGCGCGAAGCTCATCTTCGCGTGGACCGAGGCGACGGTGCCGAAGCTCACGGTCAACACGCGCAAGGCCTACGGCGGCGCGTACGGCGTGATGGGCGCCAAGCAGCTGCTGGGCGACGTCAACCTCGCGTGGCCGCAGGCCGAGCTGGCGGTCATGGGCGCCGAGGGCGCAGTCAGCGTGCTGGGACGCAAGGAGCTCAAGGAGGCCGCGGACCCCGAAGCCAAGCGGGCGGAACTGCTCGAGCGCTACCGCCGCGAGCTGCTGACCCCGTACCCGGCGGCCGAGCGCGGCTACGTCGATGACGTCATCGACCCGGCGGAGACCCGCGACAAGCTCATCGCGGCCCTGCACATGCTGCGCCCGAAGTACCAGCCGACCAGCGACCGCAAGCACAGCAACATCCCGCTGTAGCGCACCGCCGCACGCGTTTCGAATCTCATTCGAAGACGCTCTGGGAGCCTGATGGCAGAGATGCCCCGACCGCGGGGCATTCCCTGTCCAATCCCAGGAGGCATCATGCTCCGTCATGCCCTCGCGGCCGTCGCGGCGACGATCGTCGCGACGACCCTGTCCACCACCACCGCACACGCGGCATGCGGTGGCGAGTACCCCAATGCCGTCGCCGGCGCGCCGCTGTGCCAGACCGACGAGATCACGTACGGCAACTCCAAGCTGAACTACACGCTGACCGCGACCAACACGCCGGTCGCCATGACGGAGCCGCTGTCGCTCCTGGCCATCAAGCCGGATCCCGTCGCGGCCAGCGCCACCGACCAGTTCGCCGCCGCGGGTGCTCCCAACGGAACCGGGCGCCCGGTCATCCTGTGGCTGCACGGTGGCGGCTTCGTCGCGGGTCAGAAGACCGACCTCCAGCACTACGCGAAGTTCTTCGCACGCTACGGCTTCGTCAGCGTCCTGCCGGAGTACGACCTCCCGCCGCTCGGCGACTTCTACACCGACGGCGCGTGGTCCGTGCCGAACAAGCGGGCCACCAACCTCACGGTCGACAGCGTCTCGCAGTCGGCGCAGCGGGATATCCAGACCGCGGTCCGGCATCTCCGCGTGCGGTTCGAGGACTACGGCATCAACCCCCACAGGATCTACGCGGTGGGCATGTCCTCGGGAGGCATGACCGCCGTCCGGCTCGCGACGCGCGCCACGGATACCGACAAGCCCGGCCGCGACGTCACGCCCGGCGCCTCGTCGCTGGTGTCCCACATCTCGGGCGCCGTCAGCATCGCGGGCAGCGAGTGCTTCCCGGGAGCGCCGACCTCGGTCCAGCTGTGGCCCTACCGCGCTCCCGCGGGCTCGTGCACGGTGGACACGAACCCCACCGGCAACGCCCCGTTCTGGATGCTCCACGGCAACTACGACCAGACGCTGAAGTACGACTGGGCCCGCGCCGCCTGCCGTGCCTACCCGGCACAGTGCGGCGACAGCCGGTTCCACCTCTACAACCGCTACCCGATCAACGAGTCCGGGCCCGGGCACGGCGACGGCTCGGTCGGGAACTGCACCCTGACCCCGGCGATGTCACAGGCCGTGGGCGGCGTGTGGTGGAACAACTACTTCGGCCTGCCCATCGACGTGTACCCCGGCGGCGACCATTTCTTCGCCGACCCCGGTTCCTGTGAGTCCCGCGCCGGCGTGACCGCGAGCGGCGCCGCCGCGGCCGGCACCTGGGCGAACATGAACGCGCCCGCAGATCGCCCCCGCACCGTGGCGTACCGAATCTGGCTCTCGCTGTACCCGCTCGCCAGCGCGCCGTAAACGGGGTCCCGCTTCATGCGGTCGCCAGAACGAAGTTCTGGCGACCGCGCCGTTCGGTGCCATCATTCGTGCGATGGAACATCGCACTGTCCGCGAAGCCATCCTGGAGACTGCGACGGAGGCATTCGTCGCCCAACCCGCGGTGACCGTGTCCGTCGCGGAGATCGCCGACCGGGCGCACGTCGCCGTGGGCTCGGTCTACCACCACTATGGCGACAAGCAGGCCCTGCAGTTCGCCGTCGCGTCACGGCTGATGGACATGCTGCTCGACGGGTACCTCGGGCCGGCGCTTGACGGCGACGACCCGCTCGCGGACCGCCTGCTCGCCCACTGCACCGCCTACGCCGCGTTCGTCGAGCAGCATCCCGCGGAGTTCCGGACGATGACCACCACCTCGTACGCGAACGTCGCGGACGGCGCCGCGCGAGAATGGGCCGATCGTGTCCTCGCACGCGTGGCCGCCCACCTTCAGCGGCTCACCACGCTCGTCGCCGAGGCGCAGGAGCAGGGACTCGTGCGCCCCGGAGAGCCCGGACGGCTGGTCATCCTCGTCTGGTCGGCGCTGTACGGCGTCTGTCACCTGCACGGCCGCTATCCCGATGTCGTCCCGGTGACCGCCGGGCGATCCGCCCTGCAGAACCTGGCCGAGCAGGTGGCCCGCGACGCGATGATGGTCGACGAGCCCACCGCGTTCCGCGGCTGACCGGCGTGCTCAGCGGCCCGCGGCCTGCTGTACGGCCCGCTCGACGAACGCCAGCTTCTCGATCACCGGCGGGCTGATCACGAACGGGTACGGGTCGTCGAGGCCGAGGCTGCGCGCCATCCCGTTCAGCGCCGGCATGAGCGCGAACCAGGCGAGCAGCACGGCCCGCGGCGCCGCGTCGGCGTTGGGCTGCGACGCCGCACCGGCGGCCCGCAGGTCGTACGCCTCGGCCGTCTGCACGCTGTCGCGGATGTGCAGGTAGTGCGCGAAGGTCTCGGCCCAGTCCTCGGCCGGGTGCATCGTGGCGTACGCGCTGACGTGCGCGTCC
>SYBY01000080.1 GCA_005788585.1 Actinomycetota bacterium
GCCGGGCCCTTGCCGGGCTTGACGTGCTGGAACTCCACCACCTTGTAGATGATCCCATCGACTTCGATGTGGTTGCCGTTCTTGAGCTGGTTCGTGCTGATCATGCCGCGGTGCAGGCTACTTGCATCGCGCGACGCCGGGCGCGCAGCTCGTGTTCACGTGCGCACGGACCACGTGACGACCTTGGTGTTGCAGCCCTCCTGGATCGCCCCGGCGCCGTCGACGCCCGCGAGATCGACCTGGAAGCGCCCGCTGCCGCCCGTCCGGGTCAGCCGGCCCCTGATGTCGTAGCCGTAGCGCCATGTCAGCGTCTGCCCCGGGTACTCCTGCTGGAAGACGTCGCCGAAGGTCCCGCTCGTCAGCGGGAAGTCGACGAGGTAGTCCGAGAGGACGGACCAGCCGCCGCTCGCGCACTCGGCCGCCCAGCCGAAGTGCAGGTGACGAACCTCCCGGCCGTCGTCCTCGAGCTCGATGACGACCGGGTACTGCTGACTCGTGACGCCGCCGTAGACCCGGCGCGCGCGGTGCTCGATGCGGAAGCGCTCCGCGTCGCTCTTGCAGGTCGAACCGTCGGCGAAGGTCACCGTCGCCTGAACCGATCCGGAGATGTACCGCGGCCCGACCGTCGCACGCAGCTGCTCCTCGACGCGCACGGCCGCGCTGGTCGCGTTCGTGAAGATCGACGACGCGTTGGTCACCGTGGTGCGGATGGTGG
Source organism: Actinomycetota bacterium (assembly GCA_005788585.1). The sequence continues at coordinate 716 of SYBY01000080.1, forward strand.
CGCGCACCTTGCCGGTGCGGCTCACCGTCGCGCCCCGGATCGCGCTCCCACGGGCATCATGGGCGTAGGAGAAGCACGTGCCGCCGTACTGCGCCACCACGCGGCTGATCCGCCCTCCGCGCGTCTCGATGACCAGGGGACGCAGGCCGTACGACGTCGTGCCCGCGTAGAGCGTCGAGGCGGCCGCTGTGGTCGTGGCCGCCGCCGGGGGCGCCGCGCCCGACGTGCGGTACCGGGCGACATCCTTGGCCGCGGTCGCGGACTCGGTGAGGACGGCGACCAGGAGCAGTGCGGCACACACGATGAGCGTCGGCGTGCGTCGCGTCATGACGGAGGGAGTGGGCGCAGACATGGAGAGATTGCATCGTCCGTGCATCCACCCGTCATCCGCGGCGACTACCGCAGTCGTGGGGCGGGATGCTGACCCCGGCCTCGTGGAAGACCACGGACGTCCGCGTCAGAGGCCGAGGCGCTTGACGATCGGCGTGGACGTCAGCCCGTGCAGGATGATCGACGCCCCGGTGCACGCCACGACGGTCCAGTAGACGAGCTCGGCCTCACCGGCCGCGAGGGCACCGCTGCCGATGGCGACGGCCACGTAGTAGAACGAGCCGATGCCGCGGATGCCGAACCAGCCGATGAACACACGCTCGGCGAGCGGCATCCGCAACGGCGCCAGCGCGACCACGCTGACGAGCGGCCGGACCAGGAACAGCAGGAGGATCACCAGCACCCAGCCGCCCAAGCCGGGAACACCGAGCCCCGCGAGCGTGACCGTGCTGCCGAGCAGGAGCACGATCGCCAGCTCGGAGAACTGCTCCACCGTCAGCGCGCCATCGTGGACGCGGCCGTGGAACTCGTGATGGCGTTCGTAGCGCCGGAACGCGAGTCCACCGGCGAAGGCCGCCAGGAACCCGTAGGCGCCGGCGATCTCCGTCACGCCGTACAGCACCAGGACACTCGCCATCGCGAGCCAGCCGTCGAGCTGCGGGACCAGCACCCCGCGATCGTGCAGCCGTGAGACGGCGATCGCCAGGCCCCGTCCGACCGCGCCGCCCAGCACGAGCCCGACCACCGTCGCATAGACGACGTCTGCGAGCACCCATTCCAGGACCCAGTCCGTGCCGCCCTGCCCGGCGATGAAGATCCCGAGGAAGACGAACGGGAACGCCAGGCCGTCGTTGAAGCCCGCCTCCGCAGTGAGGGCGAACTTTGGCTCGGGCTCGTCGCCCTCCCCGGGAGGTCCGACCTGTACGTCGCTGGCCAGCACCGGGTCCGTCGGCGCCAGCGCGGCGGCGAGCACCACGGCGGCGCCGAGCGACAGCCCGAGCAGGCCCATCCCGAGGAGGACCACCCCGCCGATCGTGAGCGGCATCACGACGCCGAGCAGCACGGCCGCCGACCGCCAGCCGCGCCAGTTCAGCGGCCGGTCGAGCTTCAGGCCCGCGCTGAAGAGCGCGATGATGACTGCGATCTCGGTGAGGTGCTCGATGACGGTGGCGTCCGCGAAGGGGTCGAGCAGGTCGATCCCGAGGACGGCCAGCCCACCCGCGAGGATCGCGCCGAAGAACAGGTAGACGATCGCCGCGGTGAACGCCCGCTCACGCTGGCGGGGGATCGCGATGATCGCCGCGAGCAGCGCGATGCCACCGAAGAACAGCCCGATGGCGTAGGGGTCGCCGGCCGAGAACCCCTCGGAGGCGGCGAGGAGGACGTCTCCGGGCACGAGCGCCCAGGCTAGCCGGAGCCTCAAGCGCGTGTATCGCCGACCGATCTCTCAGGCGATGACCCCTCGCCCTCTCGGCCTCATCTGCGTTGCGGTCCTCCTGTCCGTCCTGCTCGCCGCGCTCGGGCTGGGGGACTACATGTTCACCGACTACGACACGGAGGCCCGGCCGGCGTTCACCGCGCTCGTCTCCGGGGACCTCCGCGGCTTCTTCGACGCGCTTCCCCCCTACGCCGGCGCGATGTTCCTGCGGGCCCCGTTCGCACTCGGCGCCGACGCACTGGGCGGCGGCGAGCTTGCGGTCTATCGCGCGGTCGCCGTGCCGGGTATCGCCGCGCTCGCGACCCTGGCCGTCGTCCTCGCACAGCGTGTCCCGGGCCGCGGCGCCTGGGTCGTCCTTGTTCTGGCAACGGCGAACCCGCTCGCGCTCGAGGCCCTCGAGTACGGGCACGCCGAGGAACTGCTCGTCGGCACCATGTGCGTCGGCGCCATCCTGCTGGCACTCGCCGACCGCCCACTGTTGGCGGGGGCGGTCGTCGGTCTTGCCGTCGTCGGCAAGCCGTGGGCGGTGCTGGCCGTCGCGCCCGTGGTCCTCGCGCTTCCGCGCGGCGGCGCCGTACGTGCGCTCGCGGCGGCCGGTGCGGTGGCGGTGACCGTCGCGTTGCCGGTGCTGCTGTTCGGCGGCACCGGCTCGCGGGTCGGCGCGGAGACCGGTCACGTGTTCCACCCGTGGCAGCTCTGGTGGTTCCTGGGTTCGGGCGACGACCCGTCCAACGGCGTGCCGGGCTACCGCGACGCGCCGTCATGGCTGTCGCCGCTGACCCATCCGCTCATCGTGGTCGTGGGCGCCGGCATGGCGGCCGCGTGGGCACGTCGCGGCCGAGACCGCCGGGACGCGCTCGCGCTCCTAGCTCTCATCCTGCTCATGCGCTGCATCCTGGATCCCTGGAACAACCCCTACTACGAGCTCCCGGTGGTCCTCGCCCTGCTCAGCTGGGAAGCCGTCCGCGGGTCCACCGTCCCGGCGTTCGCCGCCGCTGTCACCGCGTGCGCGTGGCTGACGCTCGTCATCGCGCCCGCACACGTCCCACCGGACGTCTACTCCATCCTGTTCCTCTCCTGGGCGCTCCCGTGCGCGATCCTGCTCGGCCTGCGGGTCTATGCGCCACCGCGCGCCCACGCCGTCGCGAACCTGGTTCGCCGCCACCTCCCATCCGGCGACGTCAACGTCAGCGTACGACCGTCAGCGCCTTCGGCAGGCCGTTGAGCACGTCGGCACCGTCGGCGGTCACGGCGACCAGATCCTCGATCCGCACGCCGATCCGCCCCGGCAGGTAGACGCCCGGTTCCACGGTGACGACGTTGCCCGCCTCCAGCGCCGACTCGCCGAGCTTCGACAGGCGCGGCCCCTCGTGCACCGCCAGCCCCACCCCGTGCCCCAGGCCGTGGCCGAAGTGCTCGGCGTGGCCCGCGTCGTCGATGATCTCCCGCGCGATGGCGTCGATCTCGCGACCGGTCGGCCCCGCCTGGATGGCCGCCAGCGCCGTCTCTTGCGCACGCAGCACCAGCGCGTAGACCTCGGCGTCCTGCGGATCGAGCTCGCCGGTCGCCACGGTGCGCGTGCAGTCGCTGGCATAGCCGTCGAGTTGCGCGCCCCAGTCCACGACGACGAGCGTGCCGGCAGGAATCGGGACGTCACGCGGCGACGCGTGCGGCAGCGCGCCGTGCGCGCCGGCCGCGATGATCGGCGGGAACGACACGCCCTCCGCCCCGCGACGGCGCATCGCGACCTCGAGGTCCAGAGCCACATCGCGCTCGGTCCGCCCGACGATGCCGCCCTCGAGCACAACCTCACGGAACGCGTCGTCGGCCAGCTCGGCCGCCGCCCGGATACGGTCGATCTCGTCGGGGTCCTTGACCGCCCGTAGGCCCTCGATCACGCCGCCCGCGCCGACCAGCTCGACGCGGTCCTCGAGCTTCTCGGCGAGCCGGCGGTGCTGGGCGACGGTGACGTGGAGGTCGTCGAAGCCCAGCCGCAGCCCCGCCGCCGACGCGAACTCCTCGGCCGCCGCGGCGAGCAGGTCGGGGATGATGCGGTGCTCCCAGGCGTCGCCGACCTCGTCGGCGGCCTGCGTGAGGTAGCGGAAGTCCGTAAGGAAGATCCGCCGTCCCGGGCCGACGATCGCCGCGCCGTTGCTGCCCGTGAAGCTGGTCAGCCAGCGCAGGTTGACCAGCTCGGTGACCAGCAGCGCGTCGAGACCGCGCTCGGTGACCTGGTCCTGGAGGCGCTCGGCGCGAGACGCGCTCATGCGGCCTGCAGGTGGTCGCGCATCAGGGTCAGCGCCTCGCGGTACCCCTCGGGGCCCTGGCCCTTCACGGTCGCGAAGCACAGCTCCCGCACCACCGAGACGTGGCGCCACTCCTCGCGCGCCTCGGGGTCGGACAGATGGACCTCGATCGACGGGAGCGCCGCGATCTCCAGCGCGTCGCGGATCGACCACGCGTAGTGCGTCCATGCGCCCGGGTTGATCAGGATGCCGTCGGCCAGACCCTCGAGGTTGTGCAGGTTGTTGATGAACTCCAGCTCGGAGTTCGTCTGCATGAACCGGATCTGCAGGCCCAGCTCCTTCGCCCACTTCTCGATGTTCTGCTCGAGCTGGTCGTAGGTGATGCCGCCGTAGATGGCCGCGGGCCGGCGGCCGAGCTGGTCGAGGTTCACGCCGTGCAGGACGGCGACGCGGTTGTGGGCGCTCACGCCGACAACTCTTGCACGGACGCCAGCAGATCGGCGGCCCCGACGTGCTCCCCGTACACCACGTCGCCGGGCGCGCGGACGAGGACGAACGGCGTGTCCTCCCCCACCCGCTTCTTGTCCGACCGTGTCGCCGCCGCGACGGCCGCGGCGTCGATCGCCGGGTCCATCGACGTCGGCAGGCCGGCGGCGGTCAGCAGGTCGCCGACCTCGTCGCGCAGCGCGCCCTGGCCGGACAGGCGCAGCGCCGCGAGGAGACCGAGCGCCACCGCCTCGCCATGGCGGTAGCGCGCGTAGCCGGTGACCGTCTCGATCGCGTGGCCGACGGTGTGGCCGAGGTTCAGGATCTGGCGCAGCCCGCCGTCGCGCTCGTCGGCGGCGACGACCCGCAGCTTCGTCCGTGCGCAGCGCACGACGATGTCCTCGTCGACCGGCGCGCCGGACCGCACGCGATCCCACAGCGTGCCCCCGGCGATCAGCGCGGTCTTGACCACCTCGGCGTAGCCCGCGGCGCGCTCGGCCTCGGGCAGCGTGCCGAGGACGTCGTGGACGACGTGGACCGCCTGCGGCTGGTGGAACGCGCCGACGTAGTTCTTGCCCTCCGGCAGGTCGACGCCGGTCTTGCCGCCGTACGCCGAGTCGACCTGCGCGACGATCGTCGTCGGGACGTGCACGACGTCGATGCCGCGCTGATAGGCCGCGGCGACGTAGCCGCCCATGTCGCCGACCACCCCGCCGCCGACCGCGACGATCCGCGTGCGCCGGGTCGCGCCGCGTGA
>SYBY01000492.1 GCA_005788585.1 Actinomycetota bacterium
CGACGTGGTGATGGTTGAGGGGACTCATATCTCCCTGAGCATGGAGCCCTTGCAGCTGTTGCAGATCATCGTGGCCGAGGAGGACATTCGCACGATCGTCCCGTGTTCGCCGCAGGTCGGGCAGACGGAGACGAGCTCGAACCGGTGCAGGCAGTTGACGCACCGGTACCGGCCCGGGAGGTTCGCCGGCCGCAGCCACGGCTCGTGGCAGTTGGGGCACACGGGTCGGTCGGGGAGAGCGGGACTGGACTCCACGGCACTCATAGTGGCGCATCGGGCGGCTGAGGTCCCCTACGCCCCCAGGGTCGCGATGTAGAAGCCGTCCGTGCGGTCGGTGTCCGGCGCCAGCGTCCGGGCGCCGACGACCGGCAGGCCCGCCCCCGCGACGACGTCCTCGTTCTCCTCGCGCAGCAGCGTGCAGGTCGAATACACGAGCCGCCCCCCGGGCGCGAGCAGCGCCTCCGCGGCCGCCAGCAGCGTGCGCTGGTCCTCGGCCATGCGCGCCGTGCGCTCCGGGCTGGCGCGCCACCTGATGTCGGCGTGGCCCTGCACGGTGCCCAGGCCCGAGCACGGCGGGTCGAGCAGCACCCGGTCGAAGCGCTCGGTCCGCGGCCGCGTCTCGGCCTCGCCCACCTCGACGCGGACGTTCGCCGCGCCCATGCGCCTGCACGTCTCGACGAGGGCACGCGCCCGGCCGGCGTGGCGCTCGACGGCCACGATCTGGCCCTCGCCGCCCATCAGCGCTGCGAGATGGGTCGTCTTGCCGCCGGGCGCCGCGCAGAGATCGAGGATGCGCTCGCCCGGCTGCGGGTCGACCGCGCGCGCCACGTGCATGGCAGCCCGTGACTGCGGCATGAACGCCCCGCGCGCCCACAGCGGGTGCCCGTGGGCATTCAGCGGCCCGTCGACGACCAGGCCCTCCGGGAGACCTGCCGCCGGCTGCGTCGGGACACCGAGCTCCGCGGCCACCTCGCCGGGCTGTGCGACGAGCGTGTTCACCCGCAGCGCCAGCTCCGCCGGGCGGTTGCCCGCGGCCATGAGCGTCCGCGCCCGGTCGGGTCCGAGCTGCTCGAACCACCGCTCGGCCAGCCACCGCGGGTAGGAGTGCCGGATCGCCGCGCCCGCGGGCGTGGCGTCAGGCGGCAGCTGGGGCGCCTCGCGCTGCGCACGGCGCAGCACGGCGTTGACGAGCTTGAACCCGCCACCGGGGCTCGCCTGCTTCGCGAGCTCCACGGAGGTGTCGACGGCCGCGTGGTCGGCGACCCCGTCGAGGAACAGCAGCTGGTAGAGGCCCAGGCGGAGCGCCGCGGCGACCGGAGGGTCGAGCTCGGAGGCAGGGCGGGCGAGCTGGCCGATGATCCAGTCGAGGCTCCCGCGCCGCTGCACGGTGCCGAACGCGAGCGTTGTCGCGAGCGCGCGCTCGCGCGGGTCCAGGCCCTCCGCCTCGCCGTGCAGCGCGCGGTCGGCGTAGGCGCCCTGCTCGAAGACGCGGCGGACCACCGTGAACGCGGCGCGACGCGCCGGAGTGATGCCGGCCACGCCTACGCCTCGGGGATCTGGTGGCCGCGCACGTAGCTCGCGGCGTCCATGGGACGCTTGCCGGGCGGCTGGATCTCCAGCAGCTCGAGGCCGCCGGCGAACAGCCGCCCATCGCGGGTGCGCAGGCCGGTGCCGGGCGGGGTCTCGTCCGCGATCCTGGCGCTGAGGACACCGAGCATCGCGCCGTCGGGCAGCGCGAGCCGGGCACCGATGTGCGGGCTCAGCGCCCTGACCGTGCGCTCGGCGGCCGGCGGGTCGGCGTCCGGGTCGATGGTGCGGTCCGCGGCCGTGATCTTCTCCGCGTAGGTCACGCCGTCCTCGGTCTGCTCGGCCGGCGCGGGCCGGCGCGTCAGGACGTCGAGCAGCAGGTCGGCGCCCAGCTCCTCCAGGCGCGGAGCGAGCGTGCCGTACGTGTCGTCGGGCGCGATCGGCTCCTCGCCGACGGCGTAGACCGGCCCGCTGTCGAGTCCCGCGGTGACGCGCATGATCGCGACACCCGTGCGCTCGTCTCCGGCCATCATCGCCCGCTCGACCGGCGCGGCGCCGCGCCCGCGCGGCAGCAGCGACGGGTGGACGTTGACGAGCTCGAAGTCGCTGAGCAGCGGCTCCTTGATCAGGGCGCCGAACGCGCAGACGATGACCGCGTCGGGCTCCTGCGCGGCGATCTGCGCGACTGCCTCCGGGGCGTTGACGTCCTCCGGCTGGGCGAGCTCGATCCCCAGGGCGCGGGCCGTCTCCGCGACGGGCGGGGACTGCAGCGTGCGACCGCGCCCCTTCGGGCGGTCGGGCCGGGTGACGACGAGCGACGGGCGATGGGCCTGCGAGCCCGCGAGACGGTCGAGCACCGCGGCGGCGAACTCGGAGGTCCCGAGGTAGACGGTGGACACGGCTAGGCCGCGCGCGACCGCTCGAGATCGCGAAGCGTGCGCATCGCGGCCTTGCGCTGGTCCTTGCTCGTGCGGTCCAGGATGAGCACCCCGTCGAGGTGGTCCATCTCGTGCTGGATGACCCGGGCCTCCAGCCCGCTGGCCTCGACGCGGACGACCTCGCCGTACTCGTCGACCCCGCCGATCCGGATGTGCACGGGGCGCTCGACGTCGACCTGGATGCCGGGGATGCTCAGGCACCCCTCCTCGCCCAGCTCGGTCTCGTCGCCGGTCCACTCCAGCTCAGGGTTGATGACGGCGATGATCGGGCTGTCGGGCTCGACGCGATAGACGAACAGGCGGTGCGAGATCCCGACCTGCGGTGCGGCGAGGCCGACGCCCATGGCGTCGTGCATCAGCTCCCCCATCCAGCGGATCTCCTGGCGCAGCTCCCCGTCGAACCCGTCGACGGGGCGTGCGACCGTCCGCAGCACCGGGTCGCCCATCCGCACGATGCGCTCCATGGCGGCTTCGCGCCGCGCGCGGGCCTCGGGATCGAGGCTGTGCTCCTCGTCGCCGTCCTCGTACTCGTCGATCTCGGGCTCGTCCGCCATGACGCCCATTCTAGTTCGGCGTCAGGCCAGCAGCCGGACGATCGCGGTGATCCCCACGACGACGATGACGGCGCGCAGTGCGGTCGGTGACAGGCGCCGTCCGTACCGGGCGCCGAGCTGCGCGCCGGCGACCGCCCCGACCGCGATGAGACCCGCGGGCAGCCAGGCGATGTCGACCGCGATGACGAACACGACGGCCGCGACGAAGTTGACGATGCCGGCGAGCACGTTCTTGAAGGCGTTGATCCGCTGGAGGTCATCCGGGAGCGACAGGCCCAGCAGCGCGAGCAGCAGGATCCCCTGGGCAGCGCCGAAGTAGCCGCCGTAGACCCCGGCGACGAACACGCCCGCGAGCAGCCCTGGGCCCGCGTGGTCGGTGGGTGGCCGGCGCTTGGCCAGCCAGGGACCGATCCGGGGCTGGAAGACGATGAGCACCAGCGCGATGACGATGAACGCGGGGACGATGGCCTCGAACGCCGCTTCGGGCAGCGTGAGCAGCAGCACCGCCCCGGTGATCCCGCCGAGCAGCGACGCGACGGCCAGGCGCGCCACCCGCTTCCACATCCCCTCCAGCTCGCGCCGGTAGCCGATGACGCCCGAGACCGACCCCGGGACGAGGCCCACGTTGTTGGCCACGTTCGCCGTGATCGGCGGGTAGCCGACGGACAGCAGCACCGGGAACGTGATGAGCGTCCCGCTGCCGACGACGGTGTTGATCATCCCGGCGCCGGCCCCCGCGAGCACGACGAGGATCGCTTCGAGGACGGTGAGCTCGGTCACTGTGGATCCACGTCCACGCTGAAGGCGACGCCCTTGTGCGCCTTGTCCGCGGCCACGGTGGCGACGGCCGCGCCCGCGGCGACCACCGCGGGCCGCCGCTCCGCCGCCTTGACGATGAGCTGCGCGCGCTCGCGCTCGCGCAGGCGGAACAGCGGCGCGGGTCCGAGGACGTCGCCGGGCACGCCGCTGCTGCGCAGGTGCTCGGCGAGCGCGGTCGCGGCCGCCATCGCGGGCGCGGCCTGCTCGGCGGAGCAGACGAACTTGATGAGCGTCGCGAACGGCGGATAGCGCAGGGCGTCACGGCGGGCGAGCTCGCCGGCGAGGAACCCGTCGGCATCGTGGTGCACCGCCGCGGCGATCGACGGGGCGTCGGGGGCGAGCGTCTGGACCAGGACCTTCCCGCCCGCCTCGCCGCGTCCGGCGCGGCCGGCCAGCTGCGCGACGAGCGCGAACGTCCGCTCCTCGGCACGGAAGTCCGGGAAGCGCAGGGTCGCGTCGGCGTCGACGACGACGCCCAGGGTCACATCCGGGAAGTCGTGCCCCTTCGCGACCATCTGCGTCCCGACGAGGACTCCGCGGTCCGCGCGTTCGAATGCCCGCAGCGCGGCGCCGGGATCGCGCACGTCGGCGTCGAGGCGGAACGTGGGCAGGCCGATCTGCTCGAGGTCGTGCTCGAGCTGCTCGGTCCCCGTCCCGTGCCGCGCGACGCTCATCGACCCGCACTCGGTGCAGCGGTGCGGCACGCGTTCGCGGTGGCCACAGTGGTGACAGGCCAGGTACCCCCCGGCGCGGTGCAGCACGAGCGCGACGTCGCAGTTCGGGCACATCCACGCGTGGCCGCAGGTGCGGCAGTCGACGAAGTTCGACCAGCCGCGACGGTTCAGCAGCACGATCGACTTGCGCGACGCTGCCAGCGCGTCGACGGTGTCGGGATGCAGCGCGGCCTCGGTGCCGCGCATGTCGATGGTGCGCACCGGCGGCGGGTGCTGCCCGTCGACCCGGCGGCTGAGGCGCAGGCGGCGCAGCGCGCGGTAGCTCTCGGGCCGCGGCGTCGCGCTGCCGCAGAGCAGCAGCGCGCCGGCGTCCTGGGCGCGCTTGGCAGCGACGCGCCGGGCGTCGTAGCGCGGGTCGCCCTCGTGCTTGTAGGACGGGTCGTGTTCCTCGTCGACGACGATGAGGCCGACGTCGTCGAGCGGTGCGAAGACCGCGCTGCGGGGGCCCACGCACACCCGGGCCTCCCCCGTGCGCAGCCGGTGCCACTCGTCCCGGCGCTCGGCGGCGGTGAGCTTGGAGTGCAGGACGGCCACGGTGTCGCCGAACCGGTCGACGAACCGCGTGACGATCTGCGGGGTCAGCGCGATCTCCGGGACGAGGATGATCGCGGTCCGCCCGCCGGCCAGAGCGGTGGCGGCAGCCTGGAGGTAGACCTCGGTCTTGCCCGACCCCGTGACGCCGTGCAGGAGCAGCCGCTCGGGCTCGTCCTGCGCGAGCGCGGCCTCGATCTCGCCGAGCGCCGCCGCCTGCTCGGCGGTCAGCGGCGGGGGCGTGGTCGTCCGGGCCCCGACGGCGTCGTGGGTCAGCGTGGTGCGCCGTGCGCGCTGGTGCAGGGCGACGAGGCCTTTGGCCTCCAGCCGCTTGAACGCGGGGAGGTCGGTCCCGGCGGCGCGCGGGCCCGTCGCGGCGAGGTCGTCGAGCAGTGCGCGCTGGCGTTCGGTCAGACGGTCGTCGGCGGTGGGCCCTCGGCGCAGTTCGGCCCAGAAGACGGGCCGGGCCGCGGCCCCGCCAGGTGGGGTGACGAGCGACAGTCCCCGCGCGGTGGTCGAGCAGTACTCGGCACCAACCCAGGTCGCGAGCTCGACCAGTTCCGGGGGGACGGACTGCGGCAGCACCCGCTTGGGCGTGACGAGCTTCTCGGCCGGGACCTCGGTGGTCTCGCTCAGGCCGACGACCACGCCCGTGAGCTCCTGGCGGCCGAAGGGCACGCGCAGCAGGCTGCCGACCACCACGCCGTCCGGGGCGAGGTAGTCGAAGGGTCCGCGCAGCGCACGCGCGGTGGTCAGCGGCTCCACGCGCGCGATCACGGCTGGCGACGATAGGACGCGCCGCCGACGCCCGTGGCTCCCGTCACTGCGGCTGGGTCGAGCTATGGGGCCCATAGCGCCCATCAGTCGACCCAGGCTCGGGCCGGCGCCGCCCCGGACCCGCGTGGGTCGAGCCATAGGCGTAGAGCGCCCATCAGTCGACCCAGGCGCCCGCCTCGCGCGGTACGCTCGCGCCCATGGAGCTTCACCCAGGCGAAACCGTGCTGTTCGAAGGCCACCCGTCGTGGCGCTCGGCGCTGCTCTTCTTCGCGAAGGGCATCGGCGTCGGCATCCTCATCGGCGCGATCCTGTTCTTCGCCATCGGCACGGCCGCCGGCATCGCGGCGCTCGCCGTGATCGCGGGCATCACCATCGTCGCCAGCCTCGTCATCCGGCAGGCGACCAGCTACGTCATCACCGACGAGCGGCTGCACATCCGCCGCGGCATCGTGGCGCGGAAGATCGACGAGACGCGGCTCAGCCGCGTCCAGGACGTCTCGATCGAACAGGGCGTCTTCGACCGGCTGCTGCGCATCGGGCGGGCCGACTTCGACACCGCCGCGGACAGGGACGATCAGTTCGTGTTCGAGGGCATCGCCAACCCCGATACGGTCCGCGACGCGGTGGACAAGGCGCACCGCCTGGCCGAGCACAAGAACCCGACGGGCGAGGGCACCGTCGGGTTGTAGGCGACGACCCCGGCCGACGCGCGCTGCGTCGGCCGGGACCATCGACAACCGGGTGGGGCTAGACCCCGGCGGCCGCGCGCAGCGCGTCGACCTTGCCGGTGTTCTCCCACGTGAAGTCCGGATCCTCGCGACCGAAGTGGCCGTACGCGGCCGTCTTCTGGAAGATCGGACGGAACAGGTTCAGCTCGCGGCGGTAGGCCAGCGGGCGGAGGTCGAAGACCTCGCGGACGGCCTTCTCGATCGTCGCGCGGTCGGTCTTCTCCGTGCCGAAGGTCTCGACCATGATCGAGATCGGCTGTGCGACGCCGATGGCGTAGGACACCTGCAGCTCGGCGCGATCGGCGAGGCCGGCGGCGACGATGGTCTTCGCCACCCAGCGGGTCGCGTACGCGGCCGAACGGTCGACCTTCGACGAGTCCTTGCCGGAGAAC
>SYBY01000493.1 GCA_005788585.1 Actinomycetota bacterium
AGGGGCGACCCGCGCTCGGGCAGCTGGGACATGCCGCGCTCGTCGGACGTCACCTGCTGGATGACCTCCGCGCCGGGCAGCGCGATCGCGTACTCCTTGCCGTTGCGCAGTGTGATCGTGCAGTTGCCTTCGCTCATCACGCCCAGTCTCGCAGGCGTCGCGGTCAGGCGACGAGGAACTCGGTCGTCGCCGCCGCCTGCGCGTTCTCGGCGTCGACGACCGTGAGCGTGACGAGCTTCGTACCGGCGCTCGCAAACACGACCCGGACCGTCTCCGTGCAGTCCCATGAGGTGCGGTCGACCCGGCCGTCGCTGTTGAAGTCCCACTGGCACTTCTTCAGGCGCACGGGTCCGGTGCTGTCGCGGGCGGTGAGCTGCACCTCCTCGCCGGCGGCCGGGCTCGGCGTCAGCACGCCGATGACCGGCCGCAGCTCGGGCAGCACGCTGACGGTGGTCTCGCGCGTGGTGACGGCACCGGCGTCGTCGTGGACCGAGACGACGACGCGGAGCGCCCCGGCGGTCGTCGGCGCGAGCGCGAACCGCGCGCCCTCCCCGTCGATCACGCCGTCGCCGCCGATGTCCCAGCGGATCGCAGCGACCGTGCCGTCAGGATCGGAGGAGCGCGAGGCGTCGAGCCAGGCGGGTGCGCCGATCCGCACGGTCCCGGGCGCGCGCAGGTCCGCCGAGGGCGCGCGGTTCGTCACGTCGACCGTCACGGCGGCGGTCGCCTGACTGCCGTCGCGGCCGATCGCCCGCACGGTGACCACGCGCGCGCCGGGACGGTCGTAGGACGTCTTGACCCTGCCGCCGCCGCGGCCGAAGACGCCGTCTCCGTCGGTGTCCCACTCCAGGCGCGAGATCTTCACCGTCGACCCGCGCGTGTCGGCGGTGCACTGGACGTGCTGGCCCGTGGGCAGCGACGGGCGGTCGCACGCCAGGGCGACGGCCGGGGCCGGCGCCGGGGTGCCGACCGACGGGCGCTCCGGCGGCTTGGGGGCGGGCTGCGCCGCGCTCAGCACGGTCACGCGGGAGCTGGCGGTGGCGTGCTTGCCCGACGCGTCGTACACGCGCACGGAGACCGGGAAGCGTCCTGCGCGCCGGACGCGGAGCGATGCCGTGTCGCCCTTGGCGTCGTCGAACTTCCCGTCGGCGTCGAAGTCCCACCGGACCTTCTCGATGTCGCCCGACGAGTCGTTGGCCGACAGCTCCAGGCGCTGGCCGACCTTCAGCCGCGCCGAGGGGTAGAACGTGATCCGCGCCTTCAGCGGGACCGTCTTCGCGGGACGCGTGGGCGTCACGCGCTTCGGCGGCGCGGGGGAGAGCTGGCCGCCCGCGGCGAGCGCCACGAAGCCCTGCGCGTCGCTCGTGCGCCGCCAGCGCCGGCGCACCGCGTTGCCGGCGTTGCCCTCGATCGTCGTCATGGTGCGGCCGGAGACCGTCTCGACGATGCCGATGTGGTTCGGCCACGTGACGAGGTAGCCGGGGCGGGGCTTCTTGCGCCACCGCTTCGTCGACTTCGCCCACTGCACGACGGTCGGGACGTAGCCCAGCCCGCGCCCGCCGGGGCCGATCGGCACACCCGCCTGCCGCGCGACCCACGAAGTGAAGTACGCGCACCAGGGCGCGCCGCGGTAGGCGCCCTTGGTGGCCGTGAGGTAGCGGCTGATCGCCGGCGCGCGGTTCGAGCCGTCGGGGACCTCACGGACGCCCTTGGCGAGCTCGGCGCGCGCGATCGACACCAGGCGCTGCGCGGTCGTCGCCGCACCCGCGGCCGAGGGTGCGGCGCCGCAGGCCACGAGCGTGAGCAGCAGGCAGGCGAGCAGGCGGCGCGGCACCGGTCAGCGCCTCCGGTACGTGGCGTGGAAGGCGGCGACCCGGCGGACGTACGCCTGCGTCTCGGCGTACGGCGGCACGCCACCATGGCGCTTGACCGCGCCGGGGCCCGCGTTGTAGCCCGCGGCGATCAGCCGGGTGCTGCGGCCCACGACGGCTCGCACGTGGGTGAGGTACAGCGTCCCGTACGCGATGCTCGTCCGCGCGTCGTACAGGCGGCCGACCGACGCGCCCATGCCGCGAGCCGTCGCGGGCATGAGCTGCATGAGCCCGCGCGCACCCACCGGGGATCGCGCCCGCGGATTGAAGCCGGACTCCGCGCGGATGATCGCCGCCACGAACGCGGCGTCGAGCTTGCGGCGCTTGGCGTAGCTGAGGATGAGCGACCGGTAGGGCACGCCGCGCAGCCCGGAGGACGCGGGCGGGGATGCGTCGCGCCCGGTGTCCGGCTCGGCCGCGGGCGGGGGCGGCGCCGGGAGCTCGTCGCCGCTCTCCTCGACGTCGTCGAACCAGCTGCCCTCGTCGGCGCTCTCGTCGAGCCCGGTCTCATCGGCGTAGGTCTCGTCCTCGGGGCTCGGGCGCCACTCGTCCCACCAGGCCTCCTGATCGTGACCTGGATGGGCAGGCGCGGCCGCCGGAAGCCCGAGGGCTGCCGCGGCAAGCACGATGCACAGGAACACCAGACGACGAAACACCTGCCCGCAGAGTGCGGCCACGGTGCTCGCTGCTCAATGCCCGCGGACGCGTGTCGGACGCGAGCTCCCCGGTTCGGCACGGCGGCGGCTCCCGTTCGTCCAGACGCCGGTACGGTTGGCGCCGATGGGTGTTCTCGGGCTCGCTCTGCTCCCGGCCCGCGCCGGCATCTCCGCCGCGCAGGTGGTCATCCGCGCCGCGGACCTCTCGGCGCCCGGCGGCCCGTGGCGGCGTCCCGGCGGCTACGGCGAACGGCTCGCCGCGGTCATCGCCGAGGATGGGCCGCTCGCGCAGCTGGGGCGCCTGTCCGCCGAGGACGGTCCGCTCGCGCGGATCGAGCAGCTCGCGCTCCTGACGAGCGACGACCGGCCCCTCGGCCGCGCGCTCGCCCCCGGCGGGCCGCTGGACCGGCTCCTGCGCGACGACGGGGTCGTCGACCGCCTGCTCGCCGACGACGGCCCGCTCGACCGGCTGCTCGCCCCGGGCGGCGCGCTGGACCGGCTCACCGAGCAGGACGGGACGCTGGACCGGATCCTCGAGCAGGACGGCGTGCTCGACCAGCTGTTCGCGCCGGGCGGGCCCGTCGATCAGCTGCTCGCCGACGAGAGCCTCGTCATGCGCCTGGGGGAGCTGCCCGACACGCTGAACCGGCTGGCCGCCCTCGACGAGACGCTCGCCAAGCTCGGTGGGCTCGAGCAGACGCTGCGCACCATCAGCGACCTGGGCGACGCGCTCGACCGGCTCGCGGCGGTCGCGGACGCGCTCGAACGGCTCGCCGACGCGACCCGCGACCTGCCTGCGCTGCCCGCGCACGTGAACTCGGTCGAGTTGCAGGTGGGGGCGATCGGGGAGCAGCTCGGCCGCCTCGAGCCGACGCTCGGCGAGCTCGGGACGAGCGTCGGCAGCCTGCGCGAATCGGCGCAGCAGCTCAGCGTCGCGGTGGTGCCGCTGGGCAAGGTCGCCGAGCGCATCCCGGGGCGGCGCCGCAAGCCCTGACGCCCCCGCGTGAGAGTGGTACGTTGCGTCTCGCTTCTTCCATCCTCGTCCGGAGGCGACCATGCTGTGCGCCCACACCGTCCGCCGGCTCAAGCCGGGCACGTTCGACGACTTCGCGGAGGCCTTCCGCCCGCCAGGAGATGACCCTCCGCCCGGCTGGGTGCGCTTCGACATGCTGCGCGGCCTGCAGGATCCGGACATCGTGATCAGCTTCGGCTTCTTCGACGGGACGGTTGACGAGCTGGAGGCCAGCCAAGTCGAGCACGGCTACGCCGAGCGCCGTCGCGCGGCCGAGGACGCGTACGTCGAGGAGGTCGTCCTCAACGGGATCTATGAGGTGGCGATGGAGCGGGTGTCGGCCTAGCCGGGAGCCGCAGACGGGGAATTGCCGCACCAGGTGTGCGTCGTCCGTCGGACGACGCGCGCCCCGGCCAGGCGTACGTTCGGTGGATGCTCCGGCGCCATCTCCTGTTCGTCGTCATCGCTGTTGTCCTCGCGGTGCATGCAGCGCCGGCGTCCGCGGGCACGATCGTCTGGAGCAAGGGCGGCAGCATCTGGGCGATGAACGACGACGGCACCATGCCGCGCGTCCTCATCCCCGTCAGCGCCGCCTCGGGCATGTCGACGTTGCAGAACCCGGGCGTGGCCCCCGCGGGGACCACGGTCACCTTCGAGGGCAGCACGACGGCCAATCAGGTGTCGCGGCTCGGACTGTGCGGGACGTTCCCCTCCCAGTACTCCTGCACCACGTTCCATTTCGGGTTCAACGCGACCGGCGTCTACCGCTGGACCGGCGGAGATGCCGTCGAGCGGCTGACCGGCGCACCCGCGTACTGCTTCGACTGCACCGCCTCGTCGGTTGCTCCGGAGCCGCGCGTCG
Source organism: Actinomycetota bacterium (assembly GCA_005788585.1). Next base: position 4,402 of record SYBY01000493.1, read on the forward strand.
ACGGGGCGATCGTCAGCGCCTTCCACGAGTGCCAGGGCTTCCTGGACACTGGCACCTACACGTGCGTGGGCGCGGTCAAGAGCACCTCGGGTCAGGCATATCCGGCGTGCACGGACCTGCCCGATGAACCGAGCCCCAACCCCGTCTCGCCCGCGCAGCTCGTCTACGCGGGCTGCACCTCGGCAGGCAACGACGCGTTGATCGTCACCGGTCCCGACCGTGCCGGTGAGCACGTCGTGGGATGTGATGACGCGGAGCAGACGGATCCCTCCTGGTCCGCGGCGGGAGACCAGATCGTGGCGGCCGAGGGTGGGACGGAACCGGGGTTGTGGGTCTACGGGGCGGCGAACACCGCCTGCTTCGCCGGCGCGCTGCGTCACGCCGTGGTCGCACCGTCGGGCGTCACGTTCGCGAGCCCGCGGTTCGCCGGTGGCCGCATCATCTTCGAGGTGCAGGGTGAGCTCTGGAGCGTGCCGGCGACGTGCGACACCTGCGCGTTCCCGGGTGCCGCGACCCAGCTCACGACGGGCGGCGACAACCGCGACCCCGCGTGGACCGCGAGCGCGCTGCCGCCGGGCATCGTCGTCCCGCTGCCGCCCGCAGGTGGCACGACGGGTACGGGGTCTGGTGCGGGCGGCGGCGCCGTCGACGTCACCAAACCCGTGCTGCGGCTGACGGCCAGTTCGCGGCAGCGCATCCTGCGTCAGCGGCGCAGCGTCCTCCTGAAGGTGCGGTCGTCGGAGGCCGCGGCGCTGACGGTGACCGGCACGATCGTCGTGCCGGGGAAGGATCCGAAGCTGACGACGGTTCGGCGGTCGCTCGCGGCGGGGAAGACCGTGACGATCCGCATGACGCTGTCCGCATCGGCGCTCCGTGCCGTCCGCCGGGCGTGGTCCCGTCGTCGCAGCGCGGTCGCCGTCCTGAAGCTCACGCTGCGCGACCGGGCGCAGAACACGACGCGCAGGACGTCGCGTATCACCCTGCGCCGGTGAGCCGGAGCGGCGTCAGCCGCCGCGTGCCGTCCGGCGCGACGCCTCGAGCGCGCGCCGCGTCTTGACCCGGCCCGGCGCGTCGGGCGCATCCGCGCGCGCGGCTCGGCGCGGCTCGGCATGGACCCAGTCGTTCCCACCGCGGCGGGCGCGGGCGAGTTCCCGCTTCTGGCGGTCCAGCGCGGCCTGCATGTCAAGGAAGCGGGCGGCCTCCTCCGGCGTGGCGTACTCCTGGGTGGCGTGGACGAGCCCGAGGTGCAGGTCCGCGCGGTCGGTCGCTTCGGCGACCCAGCCCGCGGTGCGCAGGCGCAGGAGGTCCGAGAGCGCGACGAGGTGCGCATAGCCACGCCACATCACGAGGTTCTCTTCGGCGAAAGTCGGCATCGTGCAGGCACCGTAGCGCCAAAACGGCCCGCGAAATCACGGCACTCCGGAATTCATACCGTCGCCGGGAACTTGGGTACCGCCGAACCCGAACACGCGTCGAGGGCGGGCGCCGCGGGGTCAAGCAGCAGGTCGGGAAACGGCCGTGTCCGGGGCCCGGCGCCGGCCCACCGTGCGTGCCATCGCGGCCTCCATCCGGCGCGGGATGACGAGCTGTGCGGCCTGCGACATCGTCCCGAACGGGTGCGTCACCCGCACCGGCCGGCGCACGATCCCGTCGAGCACCATCGAGGCTCCGCGCTCGACCGACATCGCCGGCGCACGGTGGAACGCCTTCGTCGGCGTGATCATGTCGGTGCGCACGAGCGGCATGTACACCGTGGTCCAGCGCACGTGGTCGCGGCGGGTCTCGGGCGCGGCGGAGCGGGTGAACGCGTCGACCGCCGCCTTCGAGGCGAGGTACGCGGCGAATCTCGGCTCGTAGCCGAACTGCACGCCCATCGTGGAGACGTTGACGACGTGGCCGCCGCCCCGGGCGCGCATGTCGGCGACGAGCGGCACGGTGAGGCGCACCGCGCCGAAGTAGTTGAGCTCCATGACCCGCTCGAAGTCGTGCAGGCGATCGGTTGAGCGCTCGAGTGTCCGCCGGATGGAGTGCCCCGCGTTGTTGACGAGGACGTCGACGCCGTCATGGTCGGCGCGGACCTGCTCCACGAGCCCGGCGATCGCGTCGGCGCTCGTCAGGTCGCAGGGGAGCACGTGGGCGGTGCCGCCCTGGCCCCGGACCTCCGCCGCGAGTTCCTCGAGCCGGTCGCGCCGTCGCGCGACGAGCAGGACTTCGGCGCCGGCGTGCCCGAGCCGCCGCGCGGTCTCCCGGCCGATGCCCGACGAGGCGCCGGTGAGCAGGACGGTGCGCCCCTCGACCGCCTCGCGCAGGGCGCGCTCGCCACGGCGTCCCGTCAGGAGCCCGCGGGCGCGCCGCACCTGGAGCATCGGGTCGAGCTCGGCGCCCCAGGCCCAGGGCCCCTCGCCCGGGTCGCGGTTCGCCACGGTCGTCGTCTCCTCCATGCGCCGAGGATACACTTTTCGGTCAAGCGACTGGTAAGTTCTGGGGCGTGCCCCGTGCCCGCCGCACCCAGGCCGAGCGGCGCGCCGCCACCCGGACGGCGCTGCTCGACGCGACCCTCGCCGCACTCGTGCAGGACGGCTACGCGAAGCTCACCACGCGCGGGATCGCCGAGCGCGCCGGGGTGTCCCAGGGCACGCAGCAGCATCACTTCGCGTCGAAGTCGGAACTCGTCGTCGAGGCGCTGCGTCACGCCAACGCCCAGATCACGGCTGACGTCGTGCGGCGGATCGAGCTCGGTGACCTCCGCGACCCCGCACGCCAGGAGGCGGTGCTCGACGAGCTGTGGCGGGTGCACACCTCGCCTGCGTTCACCGCCGCGCTGGAGGTCTGGGCGGCGGCGCGCACGGACGCCGAGCTGCGTCCGCACGTCCGGTCCCTCGAACGCGACGTCACGGGCTCGGTCGACGCGGCGCTGGGCGAGCTGCTCGGTGACCGGCCCCGCAGCGGCCAGCTCCTCGGGCTGCTGGACGTCACGCTGGCCACCATCCGCGGCCTGGCGATGCTCGGGACGGTCGTCCCACAGGCCGAGCTCGACCGCCGCTTCGCGGCCGCAAAGCGTCCCCTGATGCGGGCATTCGAACCGGGGTCCATCGGGGCGTCGGCGCGCTAGCGTCACGGTGGGGCACCTCACCGGCCCCCCGACGACCGGATGTCGCAGGCCACAGCCAACAGCACCGATGCCGCGATGGCGCTCATCGCCGCGGTCCAGCAGCTCTCCGCTGCCCGCACGGTCGGCGAGGTGCAGGAGATCGTCCGCACCACGGCCCGTCAGCTGTGCGGCGCCGACGGCGCCACGTTCGTCCTGCGCGACGGCACGCGCTGCTTCTACGCCGACGAGGACGCCATCGCCCCGCTCTGGAAGGGCCAGCGCTTCCCCCTCGACCGATGCGTCAGCGGCTGGGTGATGCGCCACCGCGAGGCCGTGACCATCCCGGACATCTACGCCGACGACCGCGTGCCGCAGGACGCCTACCGGCCGACGTTCGTGACGTCCATGGCGATGGTGCCGATCCGGCGGGAGGAGCCCATCGGCGCCATCGGCAACTACTGGGCGCGACCTCACGCCCCCGCGCCTGGGGAGATCGCCCTCCTGCAGGCCCTCGCGGACAGCACGTCCGTGGCGATGGAGAACGTGCGCGTCTGGAGCGAGCTCGAGGAGCGGGTCGCCGACGGCACCGCGCGTCTCCGGGGCGCGCTGGACCTCAACGAACGGGTCCTCGGGACGATCGCGCACGAGGTTCGCAACTGCTTGGCGGCGAGCTCGATGCTGCTCGAGACCGTGGTGCGCAGCGACGGCGACGAGCTGCCGCCCCGGTCGCGTGAGCGGATCGAGTACGCGCAGAGCACCGTGGGTGACGGGATCCGCCTGCTGGAGAGCCAGCTCACCGCCGCGCGGGACCGGGCCGGCGAGCTCGAGGTGCAGGCGAGCACGGTCGATGTCGCCGCCTTGCTGCGCCGGCTCGCGGCGACGTATGACGTCGTGCGCAACAACCGCGACGTGCAGCTCGTCATCGAGCCGCCTGAGAACCTGCCGCAGCTCTCCACCGACGGCCATCTGCTGACCCAGGCGCTGCGCAACCTGGTGTCCAACGCGCTGAAGTTCACGACGGACGGGGAGGTCCGCGTGGGCGTGGGGCGGTGGGGAGAGGACCATCTCGGGTTCACGGTCGCCGACACCGGCGTCGGAATGACCGCCGGCGACCTGGAGCGTGTCTTCGAGGAGTGGCAGCAGACCGAGACGAAGGTCGCGGGCGCCGAGCGCGGCACGGGGCTCGGCCTGCCGTTCGTGCGCCGGATCGCGACGCTGCTGGGCGGGGACCTGCGCGCGACGAGCCAGGTCGGCGTCGGCTCGGTCTTCACGCTCACCGTCGCACTCGACGGCTAGATGATTGGTACCACGAACGGCCGGTGCGTCCGTACGTGCCCCGCGGCGCCAGTCGGCACGCCGCGATCCGGTCCGTGCCAGGGGCACTGTTCCGGCTCACGCCGCGCCACCTGGCATCCACGGATGCGCGCACGGCCGAACCACCCGTTCGTGGAACCAATCATCTAGCGTCCCTTCGATGGTCCACCCGGCGCTGGACATCGCGCGCTCGCACGCGACGCTGCTGCGCGTCGCACGCGGGGAGACCGCGCCGAGGCCCCGGATCTATCGCCCCGCGCCCACCTTGGCGTTCGGCCGGCTCGACACGCGCCGGCCGGGCTACCACGCCGCGGTGGGCGCCGCGCGCGCCCGCGGGTTCGCTCCGGTCCTGCGGTTGGCCGGCGGGCAGGCGGCGGCCTACGACGAGCAGTCGCTGGTCGTCGAGCAGTTCCTCGGCGGGGACGACGCCGGCGGCGACCTGCACGACCGGTTCTCCGACATGACGACCCTGCTCGCCGACGCGCTGCGGGACCTGGGGGTCGACGCACGGGTCGGGGAGCTGCCGGGCGAGTACTGCCCCGGCGAGCACAGCGTGAACTCCGCTGGGACGCTGAAGGTCGCGGGCGCCGCGCAGCGGGTGGTGCGCGGCGCGGCGATGGTCAGCGCCGTGGTGGTCGTCGGCCACGGGGCGGCGATCCGCGATGTCCTCGTCGACGTCTACGCGGCGTTGGACGTCGCCTGGGACCCGGCGACGGCGGGCTCGCTCGACGAGCACCACCCGGACCGGGGGATCGACGACGTCGAGGGCGCGATCGTCGGAGCGCTCGGCGCCGCGGCGTTCTGGCGCACCGACCCGGAGACCGAAGCGCTCGCCGCCGACCTCCTCGCGCGCCACACGGTGTAGTTCAGGCGACCTGGTCGCCCAGCGTCTCGCGCAGCGCGAGCGCGACCTGCAGCTCGACGGGCCGCTCGCGCAGCGACCGGCCGATCAGCGCCTCGCACGCCTTCGCCCGGTTGCTGACCGTGTTCGGATGGACCCCGAGCCGCTCGGCGGTCGCGGTGCGGCTGCCGTGCTCCTCGAGGTAGACGCGCAGCGTCGCGCGCAGCCGGGCGGTCTCCTCGTCCGTCTCCGCCAGGGGGCCGAGCTGGCGCAGGACGAACCGGCGCGCGCGGTGCAGGTCCCCCGCGACGAGCGCGGTCAGCTCGACCTCGTCGAACGGAATCGCCGCGCCCGACGCCGGGCCGCCCTGGAGCATCGCGACGCGCGACGCCGCAAGGGCGTCGTCGTGGGTGGCCCTGAACCCGGCCAGGCCGGCCGCGGGCTCGCCGAAGGCGATGGAGACGCCGTCGGGCCGTGCGCCCTCGACGACCTCGCGGAGCCGTTCGGCGGTGGGCGCCTCGCGAACGGCGATCCACGCCCAGGCGACGCTGCTGGCGGCCGACACGAGGAGCGGCTGTGCGGCGCCGAGCGCGTCGGCGATCGACCGGGCCAGGGAGGCGAAGGCGGGCTGCGCGTCGGCCACGGCGGGCACGCCGTCGGAGATGGGCGTGCCGCGCCACAGGACCAGTCCGATGTGGCGGCGGCGGAACTCGTAACCGGCCGTGCGGCTGAGCGCGTCGAGGTCGAGCGTCTTGCCGCTCAGCGCCGCCTCGACGGCCTCGCGGCGGACGCGCTCGGGCGTGCGCGCCACCCGTTCGAGCTCCGCGGCGTACCCCTCGCTCAGGCGGGCGGTCAGGCCGTCGAACCACGCGAAGGTGATCTGGTGGGCGCGGCGCATCGCCTGGGCCTGCACCTCGGGGGACAGCCGGGCGGCGGCGATGCGGGCGTCCCACTCGTCGGCGAACTCTCCGTGGGCGAGGTGGAGGATCCGCAGCAGCGGCCCGAGCGGGATCCCGTCGCGGACCATGATGCCGACCTGGAACAGCAGCTCGGGCGGAGGTGCGACCTGCTCCAGCGGTTCGCCGCGGCGCCAGCCACCCACGAGCGCGACGAGGGTCGCGCGCGCCGACCGCCGGGTCTCCTCGACGCTCAGCGGGTCGACGTTCACCTCGGGGACGTCCCGCAGCAGCATGTCCGCGATGCGGCCCGCGACGGCGTCCGCGTCGTCGAGGATCGACTCGGCGATGGTGCGCAGCACGCGGTCCGCGGCGGTCACGGTCGCAGGGGGTGGCGCGTCGGCCATGTGAGCACTGTACGTCACAACGAACCGGGGGTTTCCTGTCTTCGAGTGACAGCGTGACGCGGGTGTCGGCACGCCACCATGGGGGCATGGATCCCGTCGTCGTCTACGCCGCCACGGGGTACACGGGGAGGCTGATCTGCGCCGAGCTCGCCGCGCGCGGCGTCCCCGTCGTGCTCAGCGGCCGCAGCCCCGCGAAGCTCGATGCCCTGCGCGACGCGCTACCGGACGGCGCCGCGCAGACCGCGCCCGCGGCGCTCGACGACCCGATCGCGCTGCGCGACGCCGCCGCGCAGGGCCGCGTCATCGTCAACTGCGCCTGCCCGTTCTCGGCCAGCGGCGACCCCGTGCTGGGCGCCGCGATCGCCGCGGGCGCGCACTACCTCGACACCACGGGCGAGCAGGACTGGATCCGCCGCGTCTTCGAGGTCCACGACGGTCCGCTCGCCGCAGCAGGGGTCGGGGCGGTCCCCGGGATGGCCTTCAGCCACGCGCCCGGCGACCTGCTCGCGCACCTCGTCGGCGCGCCGGTCGCACCGGCGCGGCGGCTGCTCGTCGCCTACCACGTCGAGGGCTTCGACATGACGCGCGGGACGATGCACTCCGCGCTCGAGCAGATGAACGGGCTGGACGTCGCCTACGAGGGCGGCACCTGGGTGTCCGGCGGCAACCGTCCACGCCGCGCGTTCGTCACGTTCCCGGCGCCGATCGGGCGCCGGCAGGTGTCGCGCTACCCGGTCGGCGAGGTCATCACCGTGCCGCGCCACGTGCCCGCCGACGAGGTGGTGCTGCGGATCAGCACCGTCTCGATCGCACCGCCCGCCGTCGCGCCGCTCGTTCCCGCGATGACCCCGGCGCTCGGTGCGCTGCTGCGCTCTCCCGCGCGCGGCCTGCTCGACCGGGCGATCGACGCCCTGCCTGAGGGGCCCGCCGAGGAGGATCGCGGCGCGGTGCGCTGGACGATCGTGGCGGGTGCAGAGGGTGAGGACGGCCGCAGCGCATCGGGGCTGGCGCAGGGCCCGGACATCTACGGGATCACCGCGAAGATCGTCACGCAGGCCGCGATCGAGATGGCCGCGCCGTCGTATGCCCCCGTCGGTGCGCTCGCGCCCGCGCAGGCCGTCGACCCCGCAGGGTTCCTCGACCATCTGGGCGCGTTCGGGCTGACCTGGTCGGTCGACGCGCCCGCGCGTGAGACCGTGTCCGTATGAGCACGGCGGTCGTCACCGGGGGTGGCAACGGGCTCGGCGCCGAGCTGTGCCGGCTGCTCGCCGCGCGCGGGTACAGCGTGGTGGTCGCGGACATCGACCTCGAGGCGGCCACGGGTGTCGCGGGCAGGATCGATGCGATGCCGCACGCGCTCGACGTCGCCGACCGCGCCGCGTGCCACGACCTCGCCGCCTCCCTGCCCGACCTCGGGGTGTGGATCAACAACGCCGGCCTGCTCGCCGTCGGCCCGAGCTGGGAGACCGACGAGGCGCGCCGCCGCCTGCTGTTCGAGGTCAACGTCCACGGCACGATGAACGGCACCGAGGCGGCGCTGTCGCGGTTCCTGCCCGCCGGTCGCGGCCACGTCCTGAACATCGTCTCGACCGCGGGCATCGTCCCCGCCCCGCACGAGACGGTCTACGGGGCGACGAAGCACGCCGCGCTGGCCTACTCGGTCGGCACCCAGCTCGATCTGCGGATCCGGGGGCACAGGGAGGTCCGCGTCTCCGCGCTCTGCCCGGACGGCATGTGGACGCCGATGCTCTTCAAGCTCGCACGCGACCCCGACGCATGGCCGTCGTGGTCTGGGGGGATGATGCAGCCCACCGAGGTCGCAGAGGTGGCGATGCGGGTGCTCGCCAAGCCGCGGATCGTCAAGGTCCACCCGCGCTGGCGCAGCGTGCTGCGGGTCGGCGCGGCGTTCCCGGGTGCGGTCGCCCCGTTGCTCCCGCTCATCGTGCGCGACGCGCAGCGCAAGCAGCGGAAGTTCGCCGAGCGCGAGGGCCTGTGAGCCGCGTCCTCATCACCGGCGCGGCGGGGTTCATCGGCCGGGCCCTGGGTGACGCGCTGCGCATGGAGGGCGACGAGGTGATCGGGATCGACCGGGTCGCCGAAGGCGACGTCGTCGCGGGCGACACCACCGACCCCGCCGCGTGGGCCGCGCACCTGGCCGGCGTGGACGCGGTGGTCCACACCGCCGCGGTGGTCTCCAACGCGGTGGACCTCGACGAGCAGTGGCGCATCAACGTGCTCGGCACCCGCCGCGTGATCGAGGCCGCGCGCGACGCCGGAGTGCGCCGGGTCGTCCACCTCTCGTCGATCCGCGCGTTCAGCGACACGTCGTTCCCCGACGGCGTCACCGAGGAGCACCCGGTGCGCCCCGACGGCAACCCGTATGTCGACACGAAGATCGCCTCCGAGCACGTCGCGCTCCAGGCTCACGCCGCCGGGGAGGTCGAGACCGTGGTCATCCGCCCCGGCGACGTCTACGGCCCCGGCTCGGTCCCCTGGATCCTCAAGCCGCTCGACGCGATCCGCGCCGGGCAGTTCCTGCTCCCCGCGATGGGCCGCGGGATCCACAGCCCGGTGTACGTCGATGACCTCGTCGCGGGCGTCGTGCTCGCGCTGCGCGCCGCCGAGGCCGCCGGCCAGGTCTTCACCATCGCCGGCCCGCGCGGCGTGCGGACCGATGAGTACTTCGGCCACCTCTTCCGGATGCTCGGCCGGCGCGGGCCGGTCGGCATCCCCACCCCGGCCGGGGTCGCGCTCGCGCACTCGGCCGACCGGCTCAACCGGCTGCGCGGCAAGCGCAGCGACGTCAACGCGATCAGCATGCGCTACCTCGCGCGGCGCGGCACGTACTCGATCGAGAAGGCGCGGACGGTGCTCGGCTACGAGCCGGCCGTCGACCTCGACGAGGGCATGCGGCGCACCGAGGACTGGCTGCGTGCGGGAGGACACATCTAGATGGCCGTGACCGTCGGACCCACCACGCTGGACGCCGCGGGCCTGCGCCCGATCCCCGAACTCGACGAGCCGCGCAGCGTCTGGCCGCGCGGCAAGCGGCTGGCCGCGGTGCGCGAGGGCGCCGAGGCGTTCAAGGCGCGCTTCAAGGCACAGGGCGAGGTGCTCGGGGTGCGCAGCGTCGACCTCGTCACCGCGCCGTACCCGACCCGCTTCGCCTTCCACGACGCGGTCCCGCTGCCCATCCCGTACATCTTCATCACCAACCGCATGGTGGTCGTCCAGTACGAGGACTTCATCGGCGTGCCGCGCACGCTGGTGTGGGAGCCGACGATCCCCGAGGGTTCGGCCAAGGCGCCGTTCTACGCGCAGACCGCCGCGCTCGCCGACAAGGTGCCGGGCGGGCACTGGCTCGCGGACAACGTCTTCGCGCGGTACCTGAACGACACCGACGACGTCCTGCGCGCCTGCGGGATCACCGCCGCGGACGTCGACTTCGTGAGCTTCGACCACCTCCACGTGCAGGACGCGCGGATGATCCTGGGCACCACCGCGCCGATCCCGGGCGAGGCCGCGCCCCGCGCGCCGCTGTTCCCCAACGCGATCGTCCTCGCGCAGGACAGCGAGATCGCGACGATGGAGGACGGCCACCCGATGCAGTGGGCGTGGTACGTCCCGGACGGG
>SYBY01000494.1 GCA_005788585.1 Actinomycetota bacterium
AAGCTCAACGGGCAGACGATCCAGCCCAACGTGCCGTACATGCCCGACGCCCAGTGGCACGCGTACACCACGCGCGACCCGATCGGCGTCGTCGGCCAGCGCAGCCCGTGGAACGTCCCGCTGCTCATGGCCGCGTGGAAGCTCGGGCCGGCGCTGGCCGCGGGCTGCACGATCATCCTCAAGCCCGCCGAGCAGACGCCGCTGAGCGCCCTGCGCCTCGGCGAGCTCATCCTCGAGGCCGGCATTCCGCCGGGCGTCGTGAACATCGTCACCGGCTTCGGCGAAGCGGGCGCGGCGCTGGCCGCCCACGGCGACGTCGACAAGGTCGCGTGCACCGGCTCGATCGAGGTCGGCACGCTCATCGTCAACGCGGCGGGCGCGAGCAACCTCAAGAAGCTCACGCTCGAGCTGGGCGGCACGTCGCCGAACGTCGTCTACGCCGACAGCGACCTGGAGGCGACGATCCCCGGCGCGGCGATGTCGATCTTCTTCAACCACGGCCAGTGCTGCGCCGCGGGCTCGCGGTTGTTCGTCGAGCACGACGTCTACGACGAGGTCCTCCAGGGCATCAGCGACATTGCGAAGGGCATGAAGGTCGGCTCGGGCTTCGAGGCGGACACGGACATGGGCCCGCTGGTCAGCCAGGAGCAGCTCGACCGCGTGTCCGGCTTCCTCGACGCGGGCGCCGCCGAGGGCGCGTGCGCCGTCGCGGGCGGCAAGCGCGTCGGCGAGCGGGGGTACTTCATGGCCCCGACCGTCCTGACCGACACGACCCCGGACATGAAGGTCGAGGCCGAGGAGATCTTCGGCCCGGTCGTCGTGGCCAAGCCGTTCAAGGACGCGTCGGAGATCGCGCCGATCGCCAACGAGACGTCGTACGGCCTGGCGGCCGGCGTATGGACGCGCGACATCTCCAAGGCGCACGCCACGGCCCGCGCGATCCGCGCCGGCCCGGTGTGGGGCAACTGTTACAACGTCTTCGACGCGGCGCTGCCGTTCGGGGGCTACAAGGAGAGCGGCTGGGGCCGTGAGATGGGCGGCGAGGCCCTGAACAACTACCTCGAGACGAAGTGCGTGGTCACGCAGCTCTGACGCCACACCGTTCGGTGTGACCACCGGCCGCGTTCGGCCGATGTGAGGAAGACGGGACGTGCGGACACTCGCCGCATGTCCCGTTTTCATGCCACGACCCTGGCCGCGTCCGCCGTCCTCGCGCTCGCCGCCGCCTCGCCCGCCGCCGCGTCGACGGCGAACCTCTCGCCCGACGGCCAGTTCCTCGACATCATCGAGACCACGCCGGGCGAGGCCAACGACATCCGCATCTCCATCACGTACAACGCGGTGGGTTCGCAGGTCATCGACCTCTACGACTCGGCCGGGAACGTCGACGGCACCGGCTGCTTCCCCACGGGCGCGAGCATCCGCTGCACCGACCCCGTCCAGCAGGTCCGCATCAGCACCGGCGGCGGCGACGACCGCGTCTCGGTGGACGACGCGGCACTGGGCTTCGGCGCTGGTGCGCTGGCCGTCGACCTGGGTGAAGGCAACGACAGATACACCGCTGAGGAGGAACGCGGCCAAGCCACGGTGAACGGCGGCCCGGGCAACGACGACCTGCGCGGCGGCGGGATGGCCGACGTGCTCGACGGCGGCCCGGGCGACGACGTCGTCAACGGCTTCGAGGGCAACGACGCGGTCCAGGGCGGCGAGGGCAACGACACCGTCTCCGGTGACACGTTCTCGGACAAGGGCGTGTTCACCGACGTGGTCGACGGCGGTCCGGGCGTCGACACGCTGGACGACTTCCGTTTCAGCGGCGACGCAGGCCGCGCACCTGCGATCACGCTGTCGCTCGACGGGCAGGCCAACGACGGTCGCCCCGGCGAGAACGACAACGTCGCGGGCGTCGAGATCATCAAGTCAGGCTCCGCCGGGTCCTTCACGGGCGACGACGCGCCGAACGAGTTCGTGGCACCGCAGACCGGCGCGGCGGGCACGCTGCTCGGCCTCGGTGGCGACGACGTGCTGATCGCCGGCGACGCCAACGGCGACACCGTCGACGGCGGGGCGGGCAACGACACCGTCGAGGGCGGGTTCGGCGACGACCGGCTCATCGGCGGGCCCGGCCGTGACGCGATCGCGGGCGACCGCAAGTCGCGGTGCAACGAGATGGCGTGCGATGTCCTGGTCGCCGGCAACGACACGATCGAGGCGCGCGACGGCGAGGTCGATTCGGTCTCCTGCGGCCCGGGGACCGACCGCGTGATCGCCGACGTTGCCGACGTCGTCGCACCCGACTGCGAGCAGGTCGAGCGCGCGGCGGGCACCACGCCCCCGGGCGGCGGCGGGACCGACGCCACGAAGAAGAAGGCCAAGCTCTCCGTCCGCTCGGTGAAGCTGCGGACCGCCCTGAAGAAGGGCGTGCGCGTCACCGTCACCAACGTCACCGGCAAGGTGACGCTGAAGGCCAAGCGTGGCAAGACGATCGTGGCGACGGGCAGGGCGACGGCGAAGCAGGGCAAGGCGGTGGTGACCCTGCGCTTCACCAAGAAGGCGAAGCGGGCGCTGGCGCGCAGCAAGCGCGTGACGCTGACCATCACCGGCCCGAAGGTGTCGCGCAAGCTCACGCTGCGGCGGTAGCGCGCCGCCGGGCCCGCCGCGCCTTGTCCGCGGTGTCGGCGAGCAGCACCGCGGGTGCGGCGAGCAGCGCCACGGCGCCGCCGAGCAGGGTCGGCGGCGCCTGTTCGAGCAGCTCGGCGAGCGGCGGGAGGAAGAGGAACAGCGCGAGCGCCACGAACATCGTGGCGACCGCGGCGACGAGCAGCAGGTTGCGCGGCCGGTCCAGCCGCCACGGCACGGTCGTCGAACTGCGGCACGCGAACGCGTTCGCGGCCTGGCCGATGACGACCGCGCAGAACGCGGCCCCGGACGCGGCGAGCAGCGCGTCACCGTCCGGGGCGCCCTCGCCCGGTCGCCAACCGGCGGCGACGAGCGTCACGCCGAATGCCGTCATCTCGACGAGCGCCTCGGTCGGGCCGAGCACGCCGAACGCCCGCCGGAGCACCGACCGGTTCAGCAACCTCCCGCTGACCGGCGGCCCCGACAGCACGCGCTTGCCCGGCGGCTCGGCGCCGAGCGCCGCGGCCGGCGCGAGGTCGGTCCCGATGTCGAGCGCGAGCACCTGCAGCACGCCGAGCGCCAGCGGGATGTTGCCGCCGCTCAGCGCCCAGACGACGAACGGCGTGAGCTCCGCGACGTTGTCGGTCAGGTGGTAGGTGAGGAAGCGGCGGACGTTCAGGAACGTCGCCCTGCCCTGCGCGATGGCGTCGACGATCGTCTCGAAGTTGTCGTCGAGCAGGACGAGGTCGGCGGCCTCGCGCGCGACGTCGGTTCCCGACCGCCCCATCGCGATGCCGATGTCGGCCTCCTGCAGCGCCGGCCCGTCGTTCACGCCGTCGCCGGTCATCGCGACCACGTGCCCGCGGGCGCGCAGCGCGCGGGCGATGCGCAGCTTCTGCTCGGGCGACACCCGCGCCACGACGAGGCCGTCATGGTCCAGGAGCGCGCCGAGTTCGTCCTCGTCTGCGGGCAGGTCGGCACCGAGGACCGCCGCCCCGCCGTCGGTGACGCCGACCTCGCGCGCGATCGACAGCGCGGTCTGCGGGTGATCGCCGGTGATCATGAGGACATGGACGCCTGCGGCCCGCGCGCCCGCGATGGCCTGTGCCGCCTCGGGGCGCGGCGGGTCCTCCAGGGCGACGAGCCCGAGCAGCTGCAGGTCGCGTTCGGCCTGCGCCGCTGTCGCCGGGGGCGGTTCGCCGGGGGCGAGCCGGCGCGTCGCGATCGCGAGCATGCGCAGCCCGCGCGCGGCGAGGTCGTCGACGACCTCGGCGGCCCGGGCTGCCGCCGCGGTGTCGCAGAGCGCGAGGACGGCGTCCGGCGCGCCCTTGGCCAGCACCTGGCCGCCCATCGACAGGGACATCCGCCGGCGCCGCGGGTCGAAGGGGAAGCGCTGCGCCCCACCGTCGGCGTGCGCATGGGCCGGGCCCTCGACGTCGAGCCGCCGCGCGAACGCGTCGAGCGCGGCCTCCATCGGGTCGCCGTGCGCGATCCAGCGCCCCTCTTCGAAGACCGCGCGGCCGGTCGAGCAGCGCACGGCGGTGACGGCGAGCTCGCGCAGCGCGGGCAGCAGCGCGTCGTCGGCGTCGACGTGCCCGTCGGGCGCGTACCCGCGGCCGCGCACCCGGGCGCGGCCCTGCGGCGTCCACACCTCGACGACGGCCATCTCGTTCTGCGTCAGCGTCCCGGTCGTGTCCGTGCAGATACACGTCGTCGACCCGAGCGTCTCGACGGACTCCAGCCGCCGGACGAGCGCGTCGCGTTCGGCCATCCGCTGGGCGCCGACGGCGAGCGACAGCGTCACCGTCGGCAGCAGCCCCTCCGGGACGAGCGCGACGGTCACGCCGATGGCGAAGACGAACCCGTCGCCCGGGTCGGTGCCGAGCGCCATGGCGAGGGCGAAGAACGTCGTGCCGACGCCGACCGCGATCATCGCGATGAGGCGCACCACGTGGTGCAGTTCGGCCGCGAGCGGGCCGGGCGGCCGGGTGCCCGCCTGGGTCAGTTCGGCGATCCCCGCCAGGCGGGTCCGGCCCGCCGTGGCGGTCACGACCGCGGTGCCGTCGCCCTCGACGACGAACGTCCCCGCCAGCACCGCGTCGCCGGCCTCGGCCGACTCCGGCACGCTCTCGCCCGTCAGCGTCGAGGTGTCGACGGACAGCCCGTGGGCAGACGCCGCGACGAGGTCCGCCGAGATCCGGTCGCCGCTCTCCAGCAGCACGAGGTCGCCCACCACCAGCTCCTCGGACGGGATCTCGGCCGGCAGCCCGTCGCGCACCACACGCGCGCGCCGGGGGATCAGATCATGCAGCCGCGCCGCGGCGCGCTCGGCCCGGTGCTCCTGCACGAACGCGAAGACGCCGTTGATGACGATGACGACGAAGATCGCGACGCCGAGCTCGGGGAGCCCCGCGACGAACGCGAGCCCGCCCGCGGCCCACAGCATGAGCGCGAAGAAGTGGACCATCTGCGCGAGCAGGCGCCGCAGCTGCGACGGCGGCCGTCGCGTGGGCAGCAGGTTCGGGCCGTCGGCCGCCAGGCGCGCGGCGGCCTCGGCGGCGGTGAGGCCTGTGGTGACAGGCGGCACGTCGGCGGCCACGCGCACATCGTGCGGGCCCCGTCAGCGCCGCGCATCCGGGAAAACCCGTGCGCTCGCCGGGGAACGGCCCTCAGTCGTCGCGCTGGGCCGGCGCCGAGAGCAGCAGGTCCAGGCCCAGCCGCGCCGAGAGGTACCGGGCGACGTCCTGGCCCGGCACGCTGTTGCCTGCCGCGTCGAGCCGCGGCGCGAAGGTCGCCAGCGCGCCCTTGCCCGGCGACACCGTCACGATGCCGCCGCTGATCCCGCTCTTGGCGGGCAGGCCGACCGACGCCAGCCAGCGGCCGGAGGTCTCGTACATCCCGGCGGTCAGCATCACCGCGAGCGCGTGGTGGCAGGTCTCGGCGCTCACAACCCGCCGGCCCGTGACGGGGTGCACGCCGCCGTCGGCGAGCGTCGCGCCCATCACGGCGAGGTCGTGCGCGGTGACGAGCAGCGAGCACTGGCGCGTGTACAGGTCGATCGCCTCGTCGGCGTCACCGGACAGCGCGCCGTAGCTCTGCAGCAGCGCCGCGATGCTGCGGTTGCGCGTGTTCGTCTCCATCGCGCACGTGTAGACCTCGTCGTCGAGCACGAGCTCGCGGCCGGCGAAGCGCTCGAGGCCCTCGCGCAGGAACGCCCAGCGCTCCTCGACGCCGCACCCGGGGACGAGGCTCGTCGTGGCGATCGCGCCGGGGTTGACCATCGGGTTCGTGACGCCGCCGTGCTGCTCGATCGCCGCGAGGGAGTTGAAGGGCAGGCCCGTGGCGTCGGCGCCGAGCTGCTCGAGGGCCTGGCCGGCGCCGATGCGCTCGCAGATCAGCGCCAGCACAAACGGCTTGGACACGCTCATGATCGTGAACGGGTGCGTCGCCGCGCCGGCTTCGAACGTGCGGCCCGCCGTGCCGACGACCGAGATCCCGAGCAGGTCCGGCGGCATCCGCGCGAGCGACGGATACACGTCGGAGACTGCGCCCGCGCCGGGCCCGCGGAAGCGCTCGTGCGCTTCGTCGACCCACCGCTGGACCTCCTCGGCGGGCGGCAGGCTTCCGGTGGAGACGAACGGTGGCGCGCCGGTCACGCACCGCTCCGGGCGGCGAACGCCTCGGCGTACCGCCCGAGGAAGTCCGCCTCGGCACGCACGGCCTTCTCGAACTCGTCGAGCAGCACGCGTTCGTTCGGTCCGTGGATGTTCGCGTAGCCGTCGGCCGCGCCGACGAGCAGCACGTGGGCGTCGGGCACGGCCTGCGCGAGCGTGTTGACGACGGGGATCGAGCCGCCCACCCCGATCATCACGGTGTCCGCGCCCCACGCCTGCGACCACGCGGCGCGGGCGGCGTCGTACGCGTCGCTGTCGGTCCGCGCGGCGAACCCGCTGCCGACCTCGCCCGGGCTCGCGCGCAGGTCCACCCCGAACGGGCGCAGCGCCTCGAGGTGCGCGATGACCGCGGCCTGGGCCTCGAGCGGATCCTGCGCGGGGTGGACGCGGACGTTGAGCCTCGCGCGCGCGTGCGGGATGGCGGCGTTGATCGACTCGGCGACCGACGGTGCGTCGATGCCGATCACCGTGATCGCGGGGCCGGACCACACGCGCGAGCCCAGGTCGCCGGTCCCCATGAGCGGCAGCCCGTCGCGGATCTCGGCCAGCGCGCGGAACTCCTCCTCGTCGGGGCCGCCGCCCTCCTAGGGCGTGCGCAGCAGCCCGTCGACGGCGACGTCGCCACGCTCGTCGTGCAGCGTGGACAGCGCGCTGATCAGCGTCAGGAGCGCGTCGGGCGCCGCGCCGCCGTACAGGCCGCTGTGCTTGGCCGACGCCAGCGTCGTGACCTCGACGTGCACGTCGGCCATGCCGCGCAGCGCGACGGTCAGCGTCGGGACGCCGGGGCGCACGCTGCCCGCGTCGCCGATGATCATCGCGTCGCAGGCGAACAGCTCGGGATGCTCGGCCGGGTACGCGGTCAGCGCCGCGCCGCCGATCTCCTCGTTGCCCTCGATGAGCAGCTTGATGCCGACGGGCGGCCGTCCCTCCCACGCGCGCAACGCGCCGACGTGGGCGAGGATGTTCGCCTTCGTGTCCGCAGTGCCGCGGCCGTAGAGCGCGCCGTCGCGCTCGGTCGGCTCGAACGGTGGCGAGTCCCACAGCGCCTCATCACCGGCGGGGACGACGTCGTAGTGGCTGTAGAGCAGGATCGTCGGTGCGCCTGGCGGCGCGGGGATCTCCCCGATGACGATGGGGGCCGTCCCGGGGAGGTGCAGCGTGTCGGTCTGCACTCCGGCGTCGCGGAACAGGCGCACGACCTCGTCGTGGGCGGCTTGGAGCGGCGCGTCGGGCCGGCCGTCTCCCGAGATCGACGGGATGCGCACGAGCGTCTCGAGGTCCGCGCGCAGCTGCGGCATGAGCGCGCGGACGGTCGCAGCGTGGTCGGGAGTCATGGGCGGCGACTCTACGCCGCCGCCCACGAGCGGGCTACTTGATCCGGATCTTCGCGACGACGCCCGCGTGATCGCTCGGCCACAGGCCGCTGATCCGCTGGGACGCCTTGTTGCCGACGACCTGTGTCTTCAGCACCTTCGCCTGCTTCGGGCGCATGAGGATGTGGTCGATCGAGTTCTTCAGCTCGGAGACCGGGTTGTTGATGAGCTCGTTCTGGCCCGAGGTGGCGGGCAGCTTGGAGAACACGTTGGTGAACCCGGCGCCCGTGATCGCCTTGTACGCGGCGGCGTCGACGGCGGGCTGGCGCGGGTCGCTGTTGAGGTCGCCCACGAGGATGGTGTTCGTCTTCTTCGACGCCATCGGGCCCTTCGAGCCGATCAGCTGCTTGGCCTGCGCCTCGCGGATATCGCCGCCGTAGGCCTCGAGGTGGGTGTTGACGAACCGGAACTTCTTGCCGCCGGCCGTCGCGTCGACGCTGACCCAGCCGCGCTTGGAGTCCGCGCTCCCGGCCTGCGTCGGCACGATGAACGTGCGCGAGTACTGACCCTTGCGCGTCTTGCCGGTCTTCACCTTGGACCCCACGCGCGCGAGGATCGCGTCGCGCTGCGTCAGGCGGATGTCGTACCCGAGGGCGGTGGGCGCCTCGAAGTCGAACTCGTCCTGCTGGACGACCACCTTGTAGTTCTGGCCGCGCTTCTTCAGCTCAGCCTGCAGCGTCTTGATGTAGTCGTAGACGACGACGGTCGCGGCGGTCGCCTGACCGTCCTTGACCCCGTCGGGCGACTTGCGCCAGACCGCGGCCTCCTGCAGGCCGATGAGGTCGGGCTTCGTCTGCTGGATCTCCTTCGCGAGCGCGGGCGCGCGCTTGGGGAAGTCCGTCGCCTGGACGTTGGCCCAGACCTGCGCGGCGGTCTGCTCGAAGGCCGGCAGGTCGGCGGCGGAGGCCAGGGGGATGAGGTCGGCGCCCAGGTACAGGTTGCGCGACATCACGGTGACATCGTTGGAGGCGGCGCTGGAGGACGCCGGCAGCGCCAGGGTCACCGACAGTGCGGCGACGGCAGCGAGCGAGATGGAACGGGACACGGCGGCCTTTCGTTGACTCAGACCCAAGGGGACCCGACCGTAACACTGGCTTCACAGGCGGAGTTGCGGTAGCCGGACGGACGGTGGACCCGCCCGGCGGCTAGAATCGCTGGCCCTCGCCGCCGTAGCTCAGCTGGTAGAGCACTTCACTCGTAATGAAGGGGTCAGCGGTTCGAATCCGCTCGGCGGCTTGAGGCGGCGGCGCAGTCACACCGTTTGGTCGATGACGAACCCCCAGACGGTGACTACGGTCGCGGTCCCGTGGGATCCCGGCTCGCCTCATCGACTGCGGTGCTGCTCCTCGCGGTGTGGTCGGTCAGCGAGCCGTTCGTGCTCGAGCTCCACACCGGACTGGCGCTCACGCTGGGCTTCTCCGTCGGCCTCGCCGTGCCCATGCTGGCGATCCGTCGGTGGCCGCTGGCCGTCGCCGCGCTGGTCTGCGTCCTGTATCTCGTGCAGACGGGCCTCAGCGCCCATCCCACGGGCGGCGTCGCGAGCGTGCTGCTGCTCGCCTACGCCCTGTTCGCCGCATCTGCGTTCGGGCCGGCCACCGGCCTGCGCAGCTGGGGCGGGGTCGCGCTGGCCGTGGGCTTCGCGCTGGCGTTCGTGCTCCTTGCGGCGCTGGATGTCGGCCGCTTCGGCTTCCAGCCGCTGAACCTCGGGATGTACCTGGGCGGGGTGCTGGTGGCGAGTGCGGTTCCCGGCTTCGCGATCCGCGATCGCCGCGGCCAGGTGGCGAGGCTGCGGCGGTCGGTCGGCCTGCTCGAGGAGCAGGTCGGTGAGCATGTCGACGTCGCGGTCGAGGCCGAGCGCGACGATCTCGATCGCTCGCTGGCGCGCGTCGCCACCGGGCTCGTGCAGGAGGTGCTGGTGCTCACGGCCGCGGGCGGTCAGCGCTCGGGGGCGGAGCTTGCGGCGGTCGGGCATCGGATCGCGGGGCTCGCGGCGTCGGCCACCGACGAGCTGCGCGGGATGCTCGGCACGCTGCGCGCGGCCCCCGCGTCGCGGGCCGTCCCGTCGCCGCCGCTCGTCGTCACCCGGCCGCGGCGGCTGCCCGTGCGCGCGCGAGACCTGGCGGGCAGGCTGGCCCCGTGGCTCCTGCTGGCGGCATTCGGCGTCGTCGATCAGGCGCAGGTCCCGGAGCTGCCGTTCACCGCGGCGTTCTGGGGCTCGCCCTTCACCGTCGAGATTCCGCATCTCGCGGGCCCGACGGGGATGGTGCTGGCGGTCCTCATGCCGCTTCCGCTGGTGTGGCGCCGCGAGGCGCCGCTGCTGGTGGTGACCCTCGTGACCGCGATCATGGTGGCCCGGACGGTGAACGGCGACCTGTCGTCGCTGACGATGGTGCAGACGTTCACCGGCTGCGCCGTCGCCTACGTCTCGGGTGCGTGGTCCCGGTCCTCGGCGGAGGCGGTATGCGGACTCGTGGTGGCGGTCGTCGGGAGCGTCGCGTCGTGGTGGCTGGAAGCGGCGAGCTGGACGCTGCCGCAGTACGCGTACATGGTCGTCGCGTGCGTGGCGATCTGGGTGGCCGGCCGGTCGGTCGCCGGCCATGTGCAGGCGGCGCGCGGGCTGCGCCGGGAGGTGGTGGCGCTGGAGGATCGCCGCAGCGAGCTCACGACGATGGCGATCGCGTCCGAGCGCCGCCGGGTCGCGCGCGAGCTGCACGATGTCGTCGGCCACGGCTTGTCACTGGTCGCCGTGCAGGCCGGGGTGATGGAGGCGGTGGGCCGTACGGATCCGGCGGCGGCGCGGGCGGCGCTCGCCCACGTCGACGTCGCGGCGCGCGCCACGCTCGCGGAACTGGCGAGCCTGCGGCTCCTGCTCTCCGACCCCGACCCGGCGGCGCGACCGGGCCGGTGGTCGGCTCGGTCCGTGCGGCGCCTGGTCGAGGACGCCGT
>SYBY01000495.1 GCA_005788585.1 Actinomycetota bacterium
CCGCGACCGTGCCCGCCACCGCTGCTGGTGCCGCCGCGGCCGCGCCGGGGCAGGACACGGGCGACACCGGGCCCGTCCAGCCCATCCGCACGACCGGTCCGCGGCCGCCACGCACCCCGGCCGCGGCGCCCGTGACCGCCGCACCGGCGAACTCGGCCCGTGCACGTGGTGAGAGCGGCGGCCGGTCGACCGGGAAGATGCTCGGCATCGCCGGCGGCGTGGTCATCGGCCTCCTCGTCATCGTGCTCGGCGTCACCCAGCTGACCGGGGGCGACGACACCCCCGCGCCGTCGAACACCGTCGGCGAGACGGTGGCCGACCCCGCTGCGGAGTCCGGCGAGGAACCGGCCGAGTCCACGCGCACGAGCACCAGCGCGAGCGGTTCGGGCGCGAACGATCCCGCAGCGGTGAACGTCGCGGTCCTCAACGGCACGACCGTCGCCGGCCTGGCGGCGTCCATCTCCCAGGAGATCGAGCAGGCCGGCTACATCCGCGGCACCGTCACGAACTCACCCGACCAGTCCCGGTCGGCCACGATCGTCGCCTTCCGCGAGGGCAGCCGCGCCGACGCGCTCCAGGTCGCCCGGCAGATCGGGGCCGGCGAGGACGCCGTCCAGCCGCTCGACCCGAGCGACGCGGTCACCGCGGGCGAAGAGGCCGACGTCGTCGTGATCGTCGGCGCCGACCGCACCGACCTTCCCTAGTCCGATGGCCGCGACGGACGAGCGCCTGCTCCTGCTGGCGCGCCACGGCGAGACGGCCGACAACGCGGCACGCCGGTTTCAGGGCGCGCGCAACCCGCCGCTGAACGCGCGGGGCTTCGAGCAGGCCGCCGCGCTGGCCGAGCAGCTGCGCGGCGAGGAGATCGCGGCGCTGTGGGCGAGCCCGCTGCTGCGCGCGGCGCAGACCGCCGAGGTCGTCTCCGAGGTCATCGGCCTGCCGGTGGTCCTCGACGACCGGCTGCGCGAGATCGACGTCGGGGACTGGGCCGGGCGCAGCTACGCCGAGGTGCTGCTCGAGCAGCCGGGCGAGCTCGAGCGCTGGGCCGCCGGCGACCTGGACTTCCGCTTCCCCGGCGGCGAGTCGCTGGCCGAGCAGAGCGCCCGCGTGGTGGAGGCGCTGGAGGAGATTCGCGACGGCGCCGTCCCCGCCCTCGTGGTCTGTCACGGCGGCGTGATCCGCGTTGCACAGCGCGCGCTGGGCAGGGGAGTCATCGAGGACGCCGAACTCGCGCAGGTGGGCAACGGCACCGTGCATCGCCTGTGACCGAGGAGCGCCGCGCGCCGGGCGCGCTCATCGCCGGCATCGCGTTTGCGGTTCTCGTCGTGGCGACGTTCGCCGCGTTCTTCATCACGCAGCGCCTGAAGCGCGAGCCCGGGGTGCTCGGGCAAGTGCGCGCCACGCCGTTCTTCAGCCCCAACCAGGACGGCCGGTTCGACCGCGCGCGCATCGGGTTCCTGCTCCAGGAGCCCGACGACGTGACGGTGACCGTCGTCGACGCCGACGACCAGCCGGTGCGGCGCCTCGCGCGCAACGAGCCGCTGGAGGCCTACCGCCAGCTGCGCCTGGCGTGGGACGGCCGCGACGATCAGGGCGCCCGCGTGGCCGACGGCACGTACCGCGTGCGGGTGGGCCTGCGGCGGCAGGGCCGGTCGGTTGTCATTCCGCGCAACATCCGGCTGGACACCACGCCGCCGCAGCCCCGCGTGCTGAGCATTGGCCCCGAGCAGACCGGGCTCCCGCGGGCCGAGCTGCTGCCGCGGCGTGATGGGCGGCCCGCGCGGGTGCGACTGTTCGTGCCCGCACCGGGGAACAGGCCAAGCGCCGCGCGGGCGCGCGTCATCGTCTACCGCACCGATGTCACCCCGGCGCGCGAGGTGCTGACCGCCCCGGTGGGCGTCGGCACCACTCTTTGGGAGTGGGACGGCACCGTCGACGGCCGCCGGGTCGCGCAGGGCACCTACCTCGTCGCCGTCGAGTCCCGCGACCAGGCGGGCAACATCGGCACGTCGCCCGGCGAGCTGCCGCCGAAGCCCGCCTACGGCGAGGAGCCGGCCGGCAGGGGCGGGATCAGCGTCCGCTACCTCAACGCGCAGCCGCCGACCGTGCCGGTCGAGGCGGCGTCGCAGGCCGAGTTCGGCGTGCTCAACGCCGGCGAGCGCTACACCTGGCAGATCCGCCGGGTCGGCCAGCCCCGGCGGTCGAACGGCAGCGGCACGCGTCCGCTGGTGCGGGTCCGCGCGCCGGGTGGCAAGTCCGGCCTGTACCTCTTCGAGCTGCGCACGGCGACGCGCCGGGCGACGGTCCCGTTCCCCGTCCAGTCGGTCAACGAGAACAAGGTCCTCGTCATCCTGCCCGCGACGACGTGGCAGGGTCGCAACCGCGTGGACGACACCGGCGACGGCTGGCCCGACACGCTGACCGGCGGGCTGCCGGTCCGCACCGCCCGGATCTACGACGGCAGCGGTCTGCCCTCAGGTGTCGAGGAGACCGTGGCGCCGCTGCTCATCGAGCTGGACCGCCAGGGCCGCAAGTACGACATCACCACCGACCTCGCGCTCGCCCGGCAGGTCGGCCCGCAGCTCGGTGACCACACCGGCGTGATTCTCGCCGGGGACACGCAGTGGATGGACGCCGGGCTGCAGCGCCGGCTGCGCCGCTGGGTCACCCGCGGCGGGCGGCTCTACAACGTCGGCGTGCAGTCGCTGCGCCGCGAGGTACGGGTCACGCCGCGCCGGGCGCTCGACCCGACGACCGCCGCGCCAAGAGACCTGTTCGGCGCGCAGCTCGGGCCGGTGGAGGAGGCGCCGGGGACGAGCATCGTCGTCGCGGAGGATCCGCTGCGCCTGTTCGAGGGGACGGACGGGCAGTTCGACGGCTTCGACACGTTCGAGGCGACGCGGTCGCTCGGCCCCGCGTCGCGCGTCGTCTCGCTCGGCACCACCGTCGACGGCGAACAGGACGTCATCGTCGCCACGCGTCTGGAGCGCGGCCTCGTCATCCGCACCGGCCTGCCGCAGCTGCCCAGCCGCCTGTCCTCCGACGCCGACCTGCAGGCGCTCGTGCGCCGCATCTGGGTGCTGCTCAACCGATGACGATCCTCGCCCTCTCCACCCTCGGCGACGTGGCCCAGACGTTCGGCGTGATCCTCGCCGCGATCTGCGCGGCGGCCGCGATCTGCGGGCCGGGCCCGAAGCTGCGGGCGCTGGCGGTGCTCGGCGCGCTCGGGCTGGCCACTGCACTGCTGGCCGGGCACGTGTGGAGCTCGCCGCAGGTCGAGGAGCTGCGTGACCGCCCGGCCCTCCTTGCCGCCGCGCTCGGCGTGGGCGCGATCGGACTGCTCCTCGGCGCGTGGCTGCTCGACCGCCGCCCGGCGCTGCTCCCGCTCGCGGTCGCCTTCGCGCTGCCGTTCCGCGTGCCGATCGAGGCGGGCGGCGACACGGCGAACCTGCTCGTCCCGCTGTACCTCGTCATCGGTGCGGGCGCCCTGGCCTACGCGATTCCGCGGCTGCGCGGCCGCGCGCGCGAGGAGCAGGCGCCCGGGCTGCTCGAGTGGATCCTCGGCGGCGCGGTCGTGCTGTACGCCGTGCAGGCCTCGTACTCCAGCGACTTCGATCGCGCGTTGCAGCAGCTTGTCTTCTTCTACGTCCCGTTCGCGGTGCTGTTCGCCCTGCTCCAGCGGGTGCGGTGGACGCCCCGGGTGCTCGCCGGGTGCCTCGGCGTGCTCGTCGGCCTGGCCCTCGTATTCGCGGGAATCGGCTTCTACGAGTACGCCACGCGGCAGGTGCTGCTGAACCCGAAGGCGATCAACGCCAACGAGTTCGCGTCGTACTTCCGGGTGAGCTCGCTGTTCTTCGACCCGAACATCTACGGCCGCTTCCTGGCGATCGTGATGCTGCTCGTCGCCGCGGCGATGCTGTGGGCGCGCTCGGCCCGCGACGCGGCGGCCGGCGTCGTCGTCCTGGTGGTGCTGTGGGCCGGCCTGGTCGTGACGTTCTCGCAGTCGTCGTTCGCGGCGCTGCTCGCGGGCCTGGCGATCCTCGGCGGCCTGCGCTGGGGTTGGAAGCGCGCGGGCCTGGCCGTCGCCGGTGTGGTCGCCGCGGGCGTGGCGGTCGTGCTGCTGGGCTCGGGCGCGCTGCGCCTGGAGCTGGGCGACAGCGACTCGGTCAGCGACGCGACCAGCGGGCGCTGGGAGCTCATCGAAGGCGGCACGCAGCTCGCCGGCGAGCGGCCGGTCCACGGGTACGGCGCCGGGTCGTTCCGGCGCGAGTACCGCGCGCAGGAGAAGGCCAGCGACACGCGGGCGACCGCGGCGTCGCACACCATCCCGATCACGATTGCCGCCGAGCAGGGCGTCATCGGCCTCGCGGTCTATCTCGCGCTTCTGGTCGCCGCGCTGGCCCGGCTGCTGCGCGGCGTCGCGGGGAGCCCGAGCGTCGCGATCCTGACCGCGCGCGCAGGGGTCGCGGCGGCGTTCGTCGCGCTGATCGTGCACACGCTGCTGTACGCGGCGTTCCTCGAGGACCCGCTGGCGTGGGCGCTGCTCGGCGTCGGTGCTGCGCTCGCGCGCGGTGGCGACGTCCCGGCGCCGCCCGCCGCCGACGACGAGCCCGAGACGTGGTTCGCCGATGCCGCACCGGCGTGAGCTCGCGGCCGCGGGCGCGCTGGCGCTCGCGGCGGTCCTCTGGTGGGCGCTGGTCCCGACCTACCCGGCGTACGACGCGTACTGGCACCTCGTGTGGGGCCGCGAGCTGCTCGGCGGGTCCCTGCCGTCGTTCGAGGTCTACGCGGCGCCGACGCAGCACCCGCTCTACGTGGCGGTCGCCGCGGTCTTCGGGCTGGTGGGCGAGGACGCCGACCGGCTGCTCGTGCTCGCCGGCCTGCTGTCGCTCGTCGCGCTCGTGTGCGGGGTCTGGCGGCTGACGCGCGATCTGTTCGGCGTGTGGCCGGCGGTGCTGGCGGCGCTGTTCGTGGGGTCGAGCTTCGCGTTCCTGCTCTACGCCGTGCGGGCGTACGTGGACGTGCCGTTTCTCGCGCTGGTGGCGTGGGCGGCGGCGACCGAAGTCCGCGGGCGGCGGTGGACGCCGATGGTGCTGCTGGTCCTTGCCGGCCTGCTGCGCCCCGAGGCGTGGGTGCTCGCGGGGCTGTTGTGGCTGTGGCGGGCGTGGGGTGTGCGCATTGCGCTTCGTGACGGGAAGGAGAAATCTCACACCCCCGGCGCACTGGTCGCGATGGCGGGTCTGGTCGTCCTCGCGCCCGTCCTCTGGCTGCTCTCCGACCTCATCGTCACCGGGAATCCGCTGCACTCGCTGACCTCCACGAGCGAGCTCGCCGAGGCGCTCGGTCGTGACCGCGGGATCGCGAAGGCACCGCGCCTGTTCGTCGTCTACGTGTTCGACGTCGCCCGCGCCCCGGTCGCGCTCGCGGGCGTGATCGGCGCCGTGCTCGCCGTGCGCCGGTACGGGTGGCGGGCGATGGCGGTGCCGCTCGCGCTGGTGCTCACCGGCGCAGTGACGTTCTTCGGCGCCGGCATCGCCGGGCTCTCGCTGCTGCCGCGCTACCTGACGGTGCCGGCCGTCGGCCTCGCGGTCTTCGCCGGGTACGCCGTCGCCGGGTTCACGACGCTGGCCGCGGACGACCGCTGGCTGCCGGCCTGGCGCCGCGGTGCGATCGCCGCCGCCGTCGTGGGGGTCGCGTTCTTCGCGTGGAAGCTGCCGAGCTTCGGCACGCTGTCGGGCGAGCTGCGGTTCGTCAACGACACCCACCAGGACCTCGTCCGCCTCCTCGACGACCCCAAGGTCCAGCGCGCGAGCACGTGCGGGCCGCTCACCTTCCCGACCTACCGCCTGGTGCCGGACACGCGCTGGGTACTGGACGTCGGGGAGGACCAGGTCACGACGCGGGCGATCGCCGCGCCGGACCGCGGTGTCGCCATCTTCATCGACCGGGGTCAGCGCAAGCCCCGCCAGCGCTACGGCGAGGCCGACGGGGTGTCGCGGCGGACGAACCGCGACGTCCCCGAGCGGTTCGTCGAGATTGCCGCGGAAGGGCCCTTCATCGCCTACGGGCGCTGCTGATCAGGCCAACCGGGCCACGCCGCGGACACCGCACCCGGCACCACGACGACCTGCTGCCCGGGCGCCCGCCAGAAGTGATCCTTGGGCACCTCGCGGAAGTGCAGGAGCTCGATGCCGAGCTGCTCGGCGAGCTGACCCATGGTCGGGCAGTACCCGCCGCTGCCCTCGATGAGCACCAGCGGGTCGGCGGCCTGGCGCAGCGCGACGCCGAACTCGTGGCGCTGGTTCTCCTCGGTGTGCGGCGTGTCCTGCAGCAGCAGGCCGATCGGCTCGCCCTCGACGACCTGCGGCAGGAGCTCGCTCGTCAGCCCGATGATCTTGGTCCACCGCGCCGTCAGCGCTGGGTCGTCGCGCACGAGGAAGCCGCACAGCGGATCGAAGTCCAGGGAGACGAGCCGTCCGTCGACGCCGTCGGCGGCATTGCGCTCCAGCGCCCGCAGCAGCACGAGCGACCCGAGGCCCTCGTAGATGCCGGTCTCGACGACGAGCTTGGGCTTCGTGGCGCGTGCGGCGATGTACCAGAGCAGGCGGTTGCCGATCGGCAGCTTCGTCTTGGCGTCGAACCGCCAGCGCGTGCGCTCGCTCAGCCGCGTCGTCAGCTCCGGGTCGGTGCGGGCCTCGACGAGGAACGCGCGCGCCTGGTCCTCGGTGATGTCGAAGTGCGCGGCGCCGAAGGCACACAGCTCGTCGTCGTTGGCGATGTCGTAGCTGTAGCTCTCGACCTCGGGGTCCCACAGCAGGTAACGCAGGTAGATCCCGGGCTGCTCGCGCAGGGAGCAGCCGTACTTCGCAAGGATCTTGCGCTTGGTCAGCCACCGCAGTCGCGAGAGGCGGCGGGCGGCGTGGCGGGCGCGGGCGCGCAGGTCGGTCTCGGCCATGAGGACGAACGCTACGCCGCGGCGCGGCGTGACGCGGGCGCGTCTTCGAGCGCGGCGAGTCGGGTCGCGCGCACGCTGCGGTCGACGGCGCCCAGGAACTGGTCCCAGTGCGCGGTGTGGGGCGCGATGACGTCCAGCAGCCGGCGCAGTCCCTCGAAGTCGTCCGCGGCCTCCCAGCCCCAGTGCAGGACGATGGGGATCCACCCGCCGCCCTGGCGGTCGATCGCGGCGCGGGCGGGCTCGGTGATCGCGTCGGCGGCCGCGTAGTACGGCGCGTAGGACGGCAGGTACACCGCGTCGTCGTGCCACAGCGGCGCAGGCTGCAGGCCCATGTGACGGATGCTCTCGGGCCCGCCGGTGACGACGTCGAAGCGCGACGCGAGCGTCGGCCACTGTGCGGCGTCGAAGCGATTCCACGGCGGCACGAGGATCCGCGTCGTGATGCCGTGCAGCGCGAGACGCGCGAGCCCCTCGTCCAGCCGCCAGGCGAGCGCGTCGGCGTCCAGGCCGATGAGCTCGCCCTGGTGGCGCGGCCGCACGTCACGCGTGCGGTGGTCGAGGCCGTGCATGGCGAACGAGACCCCGTCGTGCGGCAGGCGGGCGAGCATCTCGCGCTCGGCGGCGTCGAGCTCGCGGCGTCGCGTGTCGTCCGGGTCCTCCGGGTTCGGAGCCGGATTCGGCACGACGGCGGTCAGGTACGGCGCGCCGCCCGCGACCATGACCGCATGGAAACGCTGGAAGTTGTCGGTGCCGAAGCGCAGCGGTTCGTCGGCGGCCAGCCAGTGCGGGAACTCGTCCATCCGGATGAGGAAGCGCGGCGCCGCGGCGGCGGCGTCGCCGAGGACGTCACGGCGCAGGCGCTCCATCGCCAGGACCGACGCGTCCTCCGGGTCGACCTTGCCGCGCTTGATCTGGACGCACTGCAGGAACCGGGCGGCCTTGCTCGGGACGCGCAGCCGCGTCCGCCGCACGACGTCAGGTGCGGTGACCTCATCGGGAGAGACCTGCGCGGCAGTCAGCGCGTCATCAAAGACCAACCGCGCCGATCGATCGGCGCCATCAGTGCTGATGCGAGACAGCGTACCTCGTCTGACGACGGAGGTGGGCGCGTTGGCGTTCACGGATCGCATGCCCGACTGGTGTCGTCCGGCCATCCCGGGCACTTGAGTCCGGACACCTGCTTCTGGCGAGGTGGTCTACCGCGCGCCCCAGTACGTGATCGTCCGCGGCGCGAGCCCCTCACGTTCGTAGAACCGCCGCGCGCCCGCGTTGGTCGCCACCACGTCCAGCGCGACCGTCCTGATCCCGTGCGGCGCGAGCTGCGCGTACACGCCGTCGAGCAGCAGCCGGCCGATGCCCTCCCCGCGCCGGTTCGCGGTGACGGCCAGCGTGTCGACGATGCCCAGGCGTGCGGGCTCGCTCCACCCGGGCATGCCCTCGTCCACGTGGGTGAACGCGTAGCCCAGGGCCGCACCGCCGTTCCGGTCCCGCGCGACCAGGACGTGCGCCAGCGGATCGGCATCGAGCCACCGCAGGTAGCTCGCGGTGCGCCGGGCCCACGCGTCATCGTCGGACCGGACCGGCCCGAAGTGCGGCGCGCTGGCCGCGTGGTGGTCGCGCATCTCCAGGTAGAGGCCCCGCACCTCGTCGAGGACCTCGGCGCCGGCGACGGACAGCACCGGCGGGCTCAGGGCGTGATCCCGTGGTCCGCGAGCCGCGCCCACAGCGGGCCGTTCTGCCGCTCGGCGGTCTGGGCGAGCGCCCAGTCGCGCAATGCGATGTCGGGGTTCGCGCGGCGGCCGGCGTGCGCGCGCAGCGCCGCCGCGAACGCCGTGGCGTCGGCGGCCGTGGTCACGGCGGTGTCCCAGGTATGCACCCCGCGGAGCTCTGGCGTCACCGTCCGTACCCCCTGCCGCGCGTACTTCAGGATCCGGTACGGGAGTCCCGCGTCGTTGAATGGCTCGACGCTGAAGGGGACGATGCCGACGTCCGCGAGGCCGATGAGCCGGGCGGCCTCCTCGTCGTCGCGGGCGCCGAGCCAGACGATCTGCGCGGACGCCCGGCACCATGCGGCGTCCGGGTCGCCCGCCACCTCGTCCTCGTGGAAGGCGCCGATGGCCAGCAGCGTGAGCTCGGGGACCTGCTCGCAGACCGCGCGCAGCAGCGCCCAGTCGCAGCGCCTGCCGAGGTGACCGAGGGACACCGCGACCACACTCGTGCCCGGATCGATCGCCGGGAAGTCGTCGGCCGCGAGCGCGACGAGCTCCGGCTCGCGGCCGGCCACCCGTTCGAGGCGCGCCAGCTCATCGGAGGCGACGAACGTCAGCGCTGCGCGCGTGGCGGCCTCGTCGTGCAGATCGGCGAGGCGCGCTCGGAGCCTCGGGCCCGCGTCATAGGCCATCTCATAGCGGTCCCAGCGCCCGTACCAGAGCTCGGCCTGCGGGCGGGCGGCCAGCACGGCGCGCGCCAGCGGCCACTGCACCGGGTGGAAGATCACGAGCACGCGCAGATCGCCGGGCAGGCGACGTAGGAGCCGCCGCGCGGTGGTGCGTGCCAGCCTGTCCGCGAGTGGCCCTGGCAGGCGGGAGAACACGCCGTAGCGCACCGGCGGTGGGTCGGCCGCGACCACGCCGTCGGCTCGCAGGAGGTCCTCGGCCTGGTCGCGCAGGATGAAGTCGTCGAGGGGACGGGGCAGCAGCAGCAGGCAGACGGGGTGCTCCACGGTCGCGCACGCTAGTGGACGCGTCCCGGGTACTACTGCGGACGCGCCAGCTCTTCCAGCCTGGAAGACTCGAGTGTCCCCATGGCCCCACCAGACCTCAACGCCACCGCTGCCTCCCTGCTCGGCTTCCTGCACGACGGAGCACGCACGGGCTGGGAGCTGGTCGCCACGGCCGAGGCCGCGATCGGGCCGTTCTGGTCGCTGACCCGCAGCCAGGTCTACCGCGAGCTGGCCCGCATGGCCGAGGCGGGGTACGTCGTGGCCGGCGACCCCGGTCCCCGGGACCGCCGGCCGTACCAGATCACCGACACCGGCCGGGCCGCGTTCCTGGAGTGGGCGTCGCGCGAGCCGGGTGAAGAGGTCATCCGCTTCCCGCTGCTGTTGCTCGTCGCGCTCGGGCGCCACATGCCCGACGGCCAGCTCGCGCCCGCGATTCGCCATCACCGCACGCTGCACGCGGTCCGCCTGGACCGGCTGGAGCGCGGCGTCGCGGCGGCCGAGGCGTCCGCGGACACCGATCCCTTCTCGCTCGCGACCGCGCGCTTCGGCCTGAACTACGAGCGCGCCGCGATCGCCTGGTTCGACGAGCTCCCCGAGGAGATCCGCGGCACTGAGCCCTGGCCCGACGTCCCCGTGGGCGACGGCGCCGTCGCGTAGCGTCCCCGGCCGTGCCCGGGTACCTCCGCCGCCTGCTGGCGGGCGGCGCCGCCTACCAGTCGGCCAGCCTCGTCTCCGCCGCCCTCGCGCTCGTCA
>SYBY01000496.1 GCA_005788585.1 Actinomycetota bacterium
CGCGCGGAGGCCGGGATTGGGGGCCCACCCCGACGGCTATGCTTCAGCGCGTGCAGGAGATGGTCATCTACGGCGTCAGCTTCGACATGGTCGGCAAGCAGCCCATCGTGCTCCTGAAGACCGTCGACTCCAACAAGTTCCTCCCGATCTGGATCGGGCATCCGGAGGCGGCGGCGATTCTCATGAAGCTGCAGGGCGCGAGCACGCCCCGGCCCATGACGCACGACCTGCTCGTCGACATGCTCGGCGAGCTCGAGGCCAAGTGCACCCAGGTCGTCGTCACCGAGCTGAAGGACAACACGTTCTTCGCCCAGATCACGCTCTCCATCAACGGCCGCGAGATCGAGATCGACTCCCGCCCGTCGGACGCGCTTGCGCTGGCGGTCCGTTCCGGCGCGCCGATCTTCGCCGCCGAGGACGTCATCGCCGAGTCCGCGATCGAGTTCGAGCACGAGGTCGAGGACACCGAGGAGGTCGTCGAGAAGTTCAAGGACTTCCTCGACCAGGTCTCCCCCGAGGACTTCGCCGGCGAGTAGGGCGCTCTTGGCGGAAGCCGAGCAGCAGCGCTGGGCCCAGGAGATCGCTGATCTCCGTCGTCGCGTCACCGCGCTCGAGGCCACGCTGGCCGCCGTCGTGGCCCACACCGGGTACACGCCGCCCGTCGAGCCTGACATCCCGCCGCAGGCGCAGTCCCAGCTCGACCGCGGGAATCGTGCCGGGGCGATCGCCGAGTACGCCAAGGCGCGCGGCGTGAGCCGGTATCTGGCTGAGCAGGCGATCGACGCGGCTACGCCGCGAGGTCCAGCAGCCGCTGGATGAGCGCGTCGTAGCTGATGCCCGCCGCCTCGGCGGCCTGGGGCAGCAGCGAGATGTCCGTCAGACCGGGAATGGCATTGGCCTCGAGCACGTAGAGGTCCCCGGTCTCCTCGGAGAGCATCACGTCGACCCGCGCCATCCCGCGCATCCCGAGCACGTCCCACACGCGGACGGCCAGCTCCTTCGCCGCTTCGGTGACGCCGTCGGGCAGCTGGGCCGGGCACACGAACTCGGTCTGTCCCACGGTGTAACGGGCTTCGAAGTCGTACCGCTCGCCGACGGGGACGGCCTCGACGATCGGCAGGGCTTCGCCGTCGAGGACCGAGATCGCCAGGTCCGGTCCGTGCACGAAGCGCTCGAGCAGCACCTTGTCGTCGTACGAGAACGCCGCGAGCAGCGCCGCCGGCACGGCACCCGCGTTGTCGGCGAACTTGATCCCCAGCGCGGATCCCTGCCCCGCGGGCTTCACGACGATCGGAAAGTCGAGTCGCTCCTCGATCTCCGGCAGCGCGTTGGCCGCTCCGAGCGCCTTGAACGCGGTCTCCGTGAACGCGAAGAAGTCCGGCGTCGGGATTCCCGCGTCGCGGAATGCGTGCTTGGCCAGCACCTTGTCGAAGCTGCGGATACACGCGCTGATGCCCGAGCCCGTGTACGGGACCCCGACGAGCTCGAGGAGCTCCTGCACGGTGCCGTCCTCGCCGTCGCGGCCGTGCAGGGCGATGAACGCGACGTCGGGTCGCACGTCGCGCAGGCGGTCGACGAGGTCCGGGCCGACGTCGATGACGACGACCTCGTGGCCGAGCCGCTCAAGTGCGTCGGTCACCCGGGCGCCGGACCGCAGGGAGACCTGTCGCTCCAGCGACCGCCCGCCCTGGAGGACCGCGACGCGGGTCATGCCGAGCTCGAACCCGTGCCGCGCTCGCCCTCGCGCCGCGGCAGATGCAGGACGTCGGCGAGTGCGGGGTCGACCTCCGCCGGCGCGGGCTCGGTCGCCGGCGGGACCGCGCGGTGCGTGCCCGTCAGCGTGCCGTAGAACTCGACTTGCTCGCGGATGACCTCGCCGATGCGCCGGACGCCCTCGCGGATGTCGGCATCGCCCACCATGCTGAAGTTCATCCGCATCGACGAGCCGCCGCGCCCGTCGAGGTACGCCGCGCGGCCCGGGACGAAGGCGACGTTCTCCTGCAGCGCGCGCGCCAGCAGGTCGGTCGTGTCGATGTAGTCAGGGAGCGTCACCCAGAGGAAGAGGCCGCCGTGCGGGACGCTCCAGGTCGCCTCAGGTGGGAAGTGCTCCTCGAGCGCTTCGAGCATCACGTCGCGGCGGCCGCGGTAGAGCGCGCGCAGCGAGTCGAGGTACGCGCGCCACTGTCCCGGGATGGAGAAGTACTCGGCGACGAACAGCTGGGTCATCGACGACGAGTTCAGGTCGGCGCCCTGCTTGCCCACGTTCATCTTCTGCAGCACGGGTCGCGGCGCCACCGCCCAGCCGATCCGCAGGCCCGGCGCGAGGATCTTCGAGAACGTCCCGAGGTAGATGACGAAGTCGCCGCCGTCAAGCGACCGCAGGGTGGGCAGCGCCTCGCCCTCGTAGCGCAGCAGCCCGTACGGGTTGTCCTCGAGCACGAGCAGCTCGCGCTCACGGGCGATGGACACCAGGCGCTGGCGGCGGGGCAGCGACATCGTCACGCCGCCCGGGTTGTGGAAGTTCGGGATCGTGTAGATGAACTTCGGGCGGCGTCCCTCGGCCTCCAGGCGATCGAGCGTCTCCTCGAGGAGGTCGATCTTCATGCCGTCCTCGTCGAGGTCGATCTGCACGACGTCGGCCTGGTAGGCGCTGAAGGCGGGTACGGCACCCGGGTAGGTCGGAGCCTCCGCGATGATCACGTCGCCCGGGTCGACCAGCGTCTTGCAGACGAGATCGATGACCTGCTGGCCGCCGGTGGTGACGAGGACGTCGTCGGGGTCGATCCCGTCGGTGCCCTCGGCGGCCATCACCTCGGCGATGACGTCCTTCGTCGCCGACAGCCCCTCGGTCGGGGCGTACTGCAACGCGCGCGCCGTCACCGTCGCGGCCATCTGGGCGGTGACCTTCGCGAAGAGCTCGGGCGGGAACGTGGACGTGTCCGGCAGCCCGCCGGCCAGCGAGATGACCTCGGGTCGCTCGGTGATCGCCATGAGGTCGCGCATCGCCGATGACGTCATGACGCGCGTGCGCGAGGCGAACAGACCGGCGTACCGCTCGAGGTCGCGCGCCGACGAGCGTGACGAGCTGCGGTTCATGGACACCGGTTCGCCACGAGTCGGACGGTCCCTGTCGTCTATCGTCACCGGCCGCACGGTATCGAACCCATGAACTTCTTCTTCGACCTCCTCCAGGGCGCCGGCATCGGCGGCGCCTCCGGCATCCGGCCCTTCCTCCCGGCGCTCGTCACCGGCGGGCTGGCCACCAGCGACATCGCCGTCGACTTCGACGGGACCGCGTTCGCGTTCCTGGAGTCGCCCGTCTTCCTCATCGTCCTCGTCTTCGCCGCCGCGGTCACCGTCGCGCTCGAGCAGCGCGGTGCGATCGGCGAGCCGCTGGGCCAGGGCCTGCTCGCGATCGGGATCATCCTCGGCGCGCTGCTCGCCGCCGGGTCGCTCGATGACCGCGCCGACATCTGGTGGCCCGGCCTGCTCGTCGGCGGCGCCGCTGCCGCGCTGCTCGGGATCGCCGCCAGGCAGCTGCTCGGCCGCGTCCGCCAGCGCCTGGAGGAGGACGAGCAGTCGTTCCTGCTCATCTACTCGGCGGGCACCGCGCTGCTCGTCACCGGCGCGTCGCTTCTGTTCCCGCCCCTGGCGCTCGTCGCGCTCGTCGCCGGCGCCTGGCTGCTGATCGCCTCGCGCAAGCGCGCGGGGGAGAAGTACGCCGGCCTGCGGATCCTGAACCGCCCGTGACCGGCAAGCTCGTCCTCGCGGTCATCGACGGGTGCAAGCCGTCGATGCTGCGGCGGGCGATCGACACCGGGCGCGCGCCGGCGCTGAAGGCCATCGAGGAGCGGGGGACGAACGCGGAGAGCTGCGTGGCGGCGTTCCCCAGCGTCACGCCGGTCTGCGCCGCGTCGATCGCGACGGGCACGCTGCAGGACGTCCACCGGATCCCGTCGATGAACTGGTACTCCCGGGCGGAGAGCCGGTACGTCGAGTACGGGTCGTCGTTCGCGGCGTCGTGGCGCTTCGGGATCGGCAAGCAGCTCACCGACACCGTCTACAACATGAACGCCGAGCACCTCAACCCGGCGGCGCTCACGGTGTTCGAGGCCCTCGACGACCAGGACATCCGCACCGCGGGGACGACGTACCTCATGTACCGCGGCCGGCACGAGCACAAGCCGAGCAAGGAGTTCGCGCTCTCCCGCGTCGCGGCGTCGACGATGTTCCGCAAGCCGATCCTCGGGCCCCGCGAGTTCTTCTACGCCGACCTGTTCGCCAGCCGCCAGACGGGCTGCTTCGGCCAGATGGGCATGCCCGGCGTCCGCGACCAGCACACGGGGTGCGTGAGCACGTATCTCGCCGAGCACGACCTCTTCGACTTCCTGCTGTTCAGCCTGCCGGACAACGACGCGTACTCGCACAAGCACGGGCCGCACGCTCAGGTCGAGTCGATCGCCGCGGCCGACCGCCAGCTCGAGCGCCTGTTCCATCCGTTCGGCGGGACGGAGGCCTACCTCGACCAGCACGCCGTGATCATCGTGGCCGACCATTCGCACGCGCCGGTGGAGGCGACGATCGACCTCGCCGAGGCGGTCGCGGCCGACTGGACCGTCCTGCGGCCCTCGGGCGCCCGGGCGGCCGATGCGGAGATCGCGGTCTGCCCCGCCCAGCGCTCGGCGATGCTCTACGTCCTGCGGTCCGACGCGCGGGAGAAGGCGCTCGCGCCGCTGGTGCACGCGTCGCAGGAGACCGACGGCGTGGACCTCGTCATGTGGCTTGACGCCGAGGGCCGGGCCGTGATCGCGGGCGACGGCGGCGAGCTGCGCTTCGCGCCCGGCGACGACGTCACCGACGCGCGCGGCCGCGCGTGGGAGGTCCACGGCGAGCCCGGCGCCGTGCAGGCCGACATCGCCCACGGGCGCATCACGACGCCCGTCTACCCCGACGCGCTCTCGCGCGTGTGGGCGGCGCTGACCTGCCCGACCAGCGGCGACGTCCTGCTCAGCGCCGCGCCCAGCTGGGAGTTCCCGGACTGGGGCGGGCAGGCGCACGTGGGCGGCGGCAGCCACGGCTCGCTGCACCGCGTGGACAGCGAGGGCGCGCTGCTGTTCAGCGGCCTGGCGCCGACCGGGGTGCTGTCGGCGCGTGAGGAAGACGGCGCCTGGTCGATCACCGATGTCGCCCCGATGGCGGTCGCCCACTTCGGGGCTCGGTAGCCTCCCGGGCTCGCGATGTCGGCCCACTCCACCACCACGCCGGTCCATCTCCGCGTCCGCGCGGGCCTGCGCAAGCCGCACAACTGGCTCCAGCTCGTCCGCTTCGCGGCGGTCGGCGCGTCGGGCTACGTCGTCAACCTCGTGACGTTCGCCCTCCTCGTCCATGCGGTGGACCTCGACTACCGGCTCGCAGCCACCGGCGCGTTCCTCGTCGCGGTCACGAACAACTTCCTGTGGAACCGGCGTTGGACGTTCCGGGCGCGCGACGGCCACCGCAACACCCAGGCCGCGCGGTTCCTGTCCGTGAGCGTGCTGGCCTTCGCCTTCAACCTCGCGATGCTGTGGCTCCTGCACGGACGGCTCGGGCTCCCGGAGGTGCCGGCCCAGGCGATCGCCATCGTCGCCGCCACGCCGCTGAGCTTCATCGGCAACAAGCTCTGGAGCTTCGCCCGGTGAGACGCGTGGCCGCGGCGTTCGCGGCCCTCCTCATCGCGCTCGCCGCCGCGGCGGCGCTCGCCGGGGCCGCAAGTGCGAACGACCTCACCAGCCCGCCTGGGCTCGACGAGGTGCCGGCCGGCGGGTATCGCCTGACCGAGCGCGAGGCGCTGCGCATCGCCGACCGACTTCCCGAGGTCCGCGAGGCGCGGGCCGACGCGGGGCGGTCCACCCGCAGCGCGTTCCTGAAGCCCGTCCGCCGCTGGCAGGTCAGCTACTACGACACCAAGCGCGACCGCAGCGAGATCGCGCAGGTGCAGATCGACGACGCGACCGGCGCGGTCCTCGAGGTGTGGACCGACTACAAGGTCCCGTGGACCATGGCCCGCGGCTACGACGGCGCGTTCGGGCGGAAGATCAACTCGCCGTTCGTGTGGGTGCCGCTCGCGGTCCTCTTCGTCCTGCCGTTCATCGACTGGCGCCGGCCCCTGCGGATGCTGCACCTCGACCTGCTCGTGCTCACGGGGTTCAGCGTGGCGTACGCGTTCTTCAACCAGGGCGACATCGACATCTCGACGCCCCTGACGACGCCGCTGCTCGTCTACGTCCTGGCTCGCATGCTGTGGATCGGGTTGCGCCCGAAGGACACCGACCGGCCCCCGGACCGCCCGCTGCCCCTGTTGGTCCCGGCGCTGTGGCTCGGCGTCGCCGCCGTCTTCCTGCTCGGGTTCCGGCTGGGCCTGAACGTGCTGAGCTCGAACGTCATCGACGTCGGCTACTCGGGCGTGATCGGGGCGGACAAGCTGGCCAACGGCCTGCCGCTGTACGGCGCGTTCCCCG
The DNA here is from genome assembly GCA_005788585.1 of Actinomycetota bacterium. Next base: position 6,498 of record SYBY01000496.1, read on the forward strand.
ACGACAACGCGAGCGGCGACACCTACGGGCCGCTGAACTACCTCCTGTACGTCCCGTTCGAGCAGATCTTCGGCTGGAGCGGGCGGTGGGACACGCTGCCCGCGGCGCACGCGGCGGCGCTGGTGTTCGACCTGCTCTGCGTCGGACTGCTGTTCCAGCTCGGCCGCCAGCTGCGCGGGACGGCGATGGGCATCACCCTCGTCTACGCGTGGGTGGCGTTCCCGTTCACGACCTTCGCGACGAACACGAACGCGAACGACGCGCTCCCGGCGGCGCTGACCATCGCGGCACTCGTCGCGGCGACCAGTCCGGGCGGCCGCGGCATCCTGGTCGGGATGGCGGGGCTGACGAAGCTCGCCCAGCTCGGGCTGATCCCGGTGTTCGCGACGTACCGGTGGTCGGGACATCGGATCCGCACGATCGTGCTGTTCGGGCTCGGGCTGCTCATCGCGGCGATCCTCGCCCTGGCGACCGCGCTGCTGCACCAGGGATCCCTGCGCGAGTTCTACGACGCGACGCTCGGCTTCCAGGCCGACCGGCTGTCGCCGTTCACGCCGTGGGGGCTGTACGACGGGCTGGAGACGGTGCAGACCGTGGTGCAGGTCCTCGGCGTCCTGTTCGGCGTAGCGGTCGCGTTCCTGCCGCGCCGGCAGGACGTCGTCGGGCTCGCGGCGCTGAGCGCCGCGGTGCTGATCGCGCTGCAACTCGGCCTCGGGTACTGGTTCTTCCTCTACGTCGTCTGGTGGATCCCGCTCGTGCTCGTCGCGCTGCTGGGCCGCGACGGGGAGCCGGAGCTGCGGTGAGAGCGGCCGCGCCCTACGTCGCGCTCGCCGTCGGCTTCCTCGTGTTGACCACGGTCGGCCCGATGGCCGACACCCGCGTGAGCGATCTCTACCTCTACGGCCAGTACGCGCAGCTGCTCGCTGACGGCAACGTGCCGTATCTCGACTTCGGCTTCGAGTACCCGCCGCTGGGGATCGTCCCCATCGCGATCGCCGGGCTTCCGTTCCCAGGGCAGGGCGGCGAGGGGGGCGCGTTCGACTGGGCGTTCGGCGCGCTCATGCTGGTGTGCGCGCTCGCCGGCCAGCGCGCCGCGGCGCTCCTCGCGCGCGCGACGAGCGACGGTCCGCGGGCCGACGAGGTCGTCGCATGGCTGCTCGCCCTCCAGCCGCTGGTCATCGGCGCGTCGCTGCGCACGCACTTCGATCTGCTGCCCGTGGCGGTCACGGTCGCCGGTCTGCTGCTCTTCGCCCGCGCACGGCCGATCGCCGGGATGGTGACGCTCGGCGTCGGCACCCTGGTCAAGCTGTTCCCGGCGTTGCTGGCGGCGGTCAGTGCGATCTGGCTGGCCGGCCGTGACGAGCTGCGCGCGGCGGTGCGGGGGTCGGCGGCATTCGGCGCGGTGCTCGTGGTCGTGACGGTGCCGTTCCTGTCGAGCGGCTTCACCGACATGTTCACGTTCCATCTCGAACGCCCGGTGCAGATCGAATCGGCGCCCGCGACCGTGCTGTTCGTCGTCGGCGGCTCGGAGGTCACCGGCACGAACCTGCGGCCCGACCGCTTCAAGTCCAACGGGCTCGACGGGGGCGCGGCCGGCCCGGTCGCGGCGCTCTTCACGGTCCTGCAGATCGCGGCGCTCGCCGCCGCCGTGTTGCTGGCCTTCCGCCGGCCCGACCCGCGCTGGCTGGGCCTGTGCTCGCTTGCCGCGCTGCTGGCGTTCGTCGGGCTCGGCAAGGTCCTCTCGCCCCAGTACATGATCTGGCTGGCGCCGTTCGCCGCGCTGGCGTGGGTCTGGGGCGAACGCGCGGTCGCGGTCCTGTGCGCGGTGGCGATCGTCCTGACCCACGTGTGGTTCCCGCGCCACTACGTCGCGCTGGTGCAGGAGACCGACTGGGTGATCTGGACCGTGGCCCTGCGCAACCTGGCGCTGGTGGCCGCGCTGCTCGTCCTCCTCATCAGGCTGAGCGGCGCGGTCAGGCCTGCTGCCCCGCGAACTCGCCCGGGCCGGCCTCGACCGCTGCCTGATCCATCCACATGACCTCCCAGAGGTGGCCGTCGAGGTCGTGGAAGCTGCGGCCGTACATGAAGCCGTGGTCCATCGGGTCGCCGGCCGTGGCGGCACCGGCCGCGAGCGCGCCGTCGGCGAGCTGATCGACGTCGGCGCGGCTCTCGGCCGAGACGCACAGGATGGACTCGGTCGCCGTGGTCGCGTCGGCCACCTGCTTCGTGGTGAAGTCCGCGAAGCGGTCGCGGTGCAGCAGCATCACGTAGGCCTGGTCGGAGACGACCATGCACGCGCAGCTCTCGTCCGTGAACTTCTCGTCGAAGGCGAAGCCGAGCTTGCCGAAGAACGCCATCGAGGCGTGCAGGTCGGCCACCGGGAGGTTGATGAAGATGAGGCGTGAGGTGGGCATGGTGGAGTAGACCCAGCACGATTCGAGAACTCATCGGTCTTGCCAAACGCGCCCGCTTGGGTAGCCTCGTCGCATGGCTTCCGAGACGCTCACCCGCCCCGTCGAGGACCAGCTCGAGCAGCATCGCAAGGAGCTCACGGGCTACTGCTATCGCATGCTCGGCTCGGCGACAGACGCCGAGGACGCGGTCCAGGAGACGCTCACGCGGGCCTGGCGCAACATCGACCGGTTCGAGGGCCGCGCTGCGCTGCGCACCTGGCTCTACAAGATCGCGAGCAACGTCTGCTTCGACGCGCTGGCGGCCGGCCAGAAGCGCGCGATGCCCATCGACATGAGCCCCGGGCAGCCGAGCAGCGCGTCCGGTCCGCTCGAGCCGCCGCTGGCGGAGACGACGTGGATCGGCCCCGCGCCCGACAGCCTCGTCCTCGACGGCGTCGGCGACCCCGCCGCCCTCGCGGAGGCCCGGGAGTCGGTCCGCCTGGCCTTCGTCGCCGCGCTGCAGCACCTGCCGCCGCGCCAGCGCGCGATCCTCATCCTGCGCGACGTGCTGCGCTGGCAGGCGTCCGAGGTCGCCGAGCTCCTGCACCTCAGTGTCCCGGCGGTCAACAGCGCGCTGCAGCGTGCGCGGGCGACCCTGGCGTCCCGGGATCTCGAGGTCGTCGAGCTCAGCGCGACGACCGCGGACCGGGCCAGTGAGGAGCTGCTCGACCGCTACCTCGACGCGTTCGAGCGCTACGACATGGACGCGCTCACCGCCCTGCTGCACGAGGACGCCACGCAGTCGATGCCGCCGTACCCGATGTGGCTGCGCGGTCGCGACGAGGTCCTCGCGTGGTGGTTCGGCCCGGGCGCGGGATGTGCCGGGTCGAAGCTCGTGCCGGTGGAGGTCAACGGGCTGCCGGGGTTCGCGCAGTACCGCGATGGCGGCGACACGCCGTGGGCCATCCAGGTGCCCGTGTGGCGCGACGGGCAGATCGTGGACGTCACGGCCTTCCTGGAGACCGACGGGTCGTTGTTCAGGCTGTTCGGGTTGCCGCCGAAGCTGGAGGCGTAGGTCAGCAGCCGGTCGCGACCGCGAGCGCCGCGCAGAGCTCCGCGAGCTTCGGTGGGGCCAGCCGCGTGATGGGTTCCGTGAGCAGTGACTTCGGCACCGTCGTCAAACTGTCGAGCGACAGGACGCATTGCGCGGGCATGCCGTCACCCGGCCCGAGGGCGACTTCGGTCGGAATGCCGCGGATGGTTCTCGTGGCCGGGGCGACCAGCACTGACGTGAGCACCGGTATGGCGGCGGCGCGCGTCACGATGCACGCCGGCCGACGCCCCACGTCGGGATGCTCGAGCCACCAGATCTCGCCGCGGTTCACGCGGTGTCGTCCCACGGCTCGGCGGCGATCAGCGCCCGCGCGGCGCGCTCGGCTCCGAGAAGATCCTCCTGCGGGATCCGCGTGTACGCGTCGACGAGTGTGCGATCGATGGCGGCCTCCCGGTCCCCGGACACGTACGCGTCGATGGCCTCACGGATGAGCTCGGACCGGGAGCGCCCTTCACGTGCGGCCCGCTCGTCGAGCTGGGCGATGATCTCGGTGGAGAGCTGCACCAGGGTTTGTGTGCGCGCCACGGGCACCAGCATATGCCCCCATATGCCTCTGGTGCAAGCCCGCTAGCGCGAGACCGTCGCCGGCACGAGCACCGGCTCGATGCTGTCCGCCCGTCCGGCCTGCGAGCAGCGGATGACGACCCCCATGAGCCAGGGGTCCTCCTCGCTGGTGTCGAAGTGCTGCTTCATGTGGGTGACGAACCCCGCGACGGCCTGCTCGCGCTTGACGCCGATGACGCCGCCGCGCGGTCCCGTCATGCCGACGTCCGTGATGTAGGCGGTGCCCTCGGGCAGCACGCGGAAGTCGTTCGTCGGGACGTGGGTGTGCGTCCCCACCACGGCGGTGACGCGCCCGTCGAGGTACCAGCCGAGGGCCACCTTCTCGCTCGTCGCCTCCGCGTGGAAGTCGACGAGGATGTGGTCGCAGCGGCCCTTGAGCTCGTGCACTGCGGCGTCGGCTTCCGCGAACGCCGGGCGGCCGGCCTGCAGGAACACGTTGCCCGACAGGTTCACGACGCCGAGGCGCACCCCGTCGCGTTCGACCACGCACGTCCCGTGGCCCGGCTGGCTCTTGAGGTAGTTGGCCGGCCGCAGGATCTCGTCGTGCTCGTCGAGGTAGCCGAAGATCTCGCGGCGGAAGTACGTGTGGTTGCCCAGCGTGATGACGTCGACGCCGTTGGCGAACAGCTCGTCGGCGATCTTCGGCGTGATGCCGAGGCCGCCTGCGCTGTTCTCGCCGTTGACGACGACGAACGTGGGTGCGTGGCGCTCGCGCAGAGACGGCAGCAGCGCGAGCAGCGTGCGGCGCCCGAGTGAGCCGACGACGTCGCCGACGAAGAGGATGGTGGCGGCGGGGTCGCTCATGCCCATCCATTATCCCCCGTACGATGCGGCGGTGGTCACGCTGCACGCCGAAGGGCTGAGCAAGGACTTCGGTGCACGCAGCGCGTTGCGCGACGTGAGCTTCGAGGTCTCCGAGGGAGAGCGGGTTGCCGTCATCGGACCCAACGGCGCGGGCAAGACGACGCTGCTGTCGCTGCTCGCCGGGCTGCAGCGCGCCTCCGCCGGAACCGTGTCCCGCCCGCCCGAGGAGATCGGCTGGGTGCCGCAGCAGGCGGCGCTCTACCGCCGGCTGTCCGTCCGGGAGAACCTCCGGCTCTTCGCGCGCCTCGAACGCGTGGCTGATCCCGACGCCGCGGTGGACCGCGCGCTGGAGCTCACCGGCCTCGCCGACCGCGCCAGGGACGAGCTAAGCACGCTGTCGGGCGGCAACCAGCAGCGCGTGAACATCGCGATCGGCCTGCTCGCCGATCCCCCGGTCCTGCTCCTCGACGAGCCGAGCTCCTCGTTGGACCCGCGCCAGCGCGCGGTGCTGTGGGACTTCATCGACGGCCTGGCCGCCGGTGGCACCGCCGTGATCTTCGCGACCCACGAGATCGACGAGGCCCAGCGCCACGCCGACCGCATCCTCGTCCTCGGCGACGGCGAGCTGATCTTCACCGGAACCGCTGCGGAGCTGCACGCCGCCGGCGGGGACGACGACCTCGTCGTCGCGTTCGTCCGGGTCCTCGAGGCCCAGGGCCACTGATGCGCTGGCTGCTGCTCAAGGACCTGCAGATCCTGCGCCGCTCGCCGCTGCTCATCGGCCTGCTCGTCGTCTACCCCGTCATCATCTCGCTGCTCATCGGCTTCGCCCTGTCGCGCGGGCCGGACAAGCCGAAGATCGCGTTCGTCAACGAGGTCCCCGAGCTGCAGCAGACGATCAACGTCGGTGGCGATCAGATCGACATCGCCAGCTACAGCGACCGGCTGTTCGAGCGGGTCGATCCCGTGCCCGCCGCGAGCCGGGCCGAGGCGCTCCGGATGGTCGAGGACGGCGAGGTGCTCGGCGCGCTCGTGATCCCCGAGGACGCGGGCCGCAAGCTGCAGACCGCCGTCGCACTGGGCGGCAGCGCCGAGAAGCCCACGGTCGAGGTGCTCTACGACGCGTCGGGTCCGCTGCAGGGCCAGCTCGTCGAGTCGCTCGTCGACAGCACGCTGGCCGAGGCGAACGTCGCGATCGGCGAGCGGATCACCGAGGTCTCCGCGGGCTACCTGAGCATCCTGCTCGAGGGTGGGTCGTTCTCACTGCTCGGCCAGGACTTCGACATCCTCGGGCTGGCGGAGGCCGAGCGGATCCTCGGGCGCCAGGCCGCGCAGCTTCCGGCGGGGTCCACCGAGCGGGCCGAGCTGGAACGCATCCGCCGGTTCGCGGAGCTGGCGGTGGACAACCTCGACTTCTCCGACGAGATCCTGTCGTCGATCAGCAACCCGATCGACGTCAAGGAGACCCCGGTCGGCAGCAGCGGCGGCACGACGCTTGAGTCGTTCGCCGTCTCGGCGTCCGTGGTCTTCTCGCTGATGTTCGTCTGCGTCCTGCTGGCCGCCGGGATGCTCGCGCTCGAACGCGAGGAGCATGCCTACGGCCGCCTGGTCCGCGGCCTGGTCGGCCGGGGCAAGCTCCTGGCCGAGAAGGTCCTCCTCGCCGCGTTGTGCGCGCTGCCCGTGGGGCTGGTGATGCTCGTCGTCGTCGCGCTCCTGGCCGACCTCGACTGGGGGCGCGCGCCGTTGTGGACGGTCGGCGTGCTGGCGACCGGCCTCGCGTTCGGCGCGCTGGGGGTGGCGATCGGCGCGGTCGCGCGCGAGGTGCGGGCGGCGTCCCTGCTGGCGTTCGGCCTCTCCCTGCCGATCGCGTTCCTCGCGCTCGTGCCGGCCGGGACGGTGGCGGACGCCCTGTACGAGGTCATCCGCGTGGTGAGCGCGGCGTTCCCCTTCAAGCCCTCGCTGCTGGCGATGGACGCCGCGCTGAACGAGACGGGCGACATGTGGCCCTCGGTGCTGCACCTCCTCGGCCTGACCGCCGCCTACGGCGTGCTGGCGCGCGTGGCGCTGCGCCGCTTCGGCTGACCCGGGGTTTGATCGGCCCGGTCGCACGGGCAGATGGACGGCATGATCCTTCTGTCTCCCCTGCGCCTGGGCTGGCGCGTGACCACCGGTGTCGCCGGGTTCGCGGCGAGCACCGCCGTGAGCGTCACCGAGGAGGTCCTCGCCCGCGTCCTCGTCTCGCCGGCACGGCCCCGGCAGGCCCCCGCTGATGTCGCGCCGCTCCGGCCGCGTCCCGATGCTGCACGTCCTGCCCCTGTCACCCCGCGGCCTGCCCGCGCGCCCGAGCCCGCATCCGTCCCCGCTCCGCCGCCACCGGGCCCGGTGCTCGAGACCCTGAGCGCCGTCAAGACGCTCGACGACACGGCGGAGCTCGTGGAGTCCGAAGGCGGCGCGAGTCCCGGCGCCCAGCTGAGGGTCGACGCGCCGTGGGACGGCTATGAGCAGATGAAGGCCGCGGACATCGTCGACCGGCTCGTCGTCGCCGACGCCGCGGAGAAGGCGGTCGTCCGCCTGTACGAGCAGACGCACAAGGCCCGCAAGAGCGTGCTCGCCGCTGCCTCCTGACGCCGCTGGGGTGTGGGAGCATCGGCGCGTGCCGACGCTCCCCACCATCGAGGTTCCCGAGCGATTCAACGGTCCGCCCGGGTCAGGCAACGGCGGCTACAGCGCCGGCCTCCTCGCGGCGCAGGTCGATGCGCCGGCCGTCGAGGTGACCCTGCGGGCGCCGCCGCCGCTGGAGCGGCCGCTGACCGTCGAGCGGCGCGACGACGTGATGGTCGCGCTGGACGGTGATGCCGTCGTGCTCGAGGCCCGCGCGGTCGAGCTCGACCTCACCGCTCCCGAACCCGTCGGGCTCGACGCCGCGGTCGCCGCCGACGCGCGCTCGGGCTTCCGCGACCGTGACGTGCACCCGTTCCCCACCTGCGTGGTCTGCGGCCCGGACCGTGCCGCCGGAGACGGCCTGCGCATGTTCCCCGGGCCGCTGGCCGACGGGCGGTTCGGGACGGTCTTCCGGCCTGATTCCTCCGTCGCCGGGACGGACGGTGTCGTCGACGTCCCCGCGGTCTGGGCCGCACTGGACTGCCCGAGCAGCGGACCGGTCCTCGACATGGCGCCCGGCGCCGCCGCGACCCGCGCGCCGTCGGTCCTCGCGCGGCTCGCGGTCAGGATCGACGACGACGTGCGCGCCGGCGAGACGTACGTCTCGGTGTCCTGGAAGCTGGGCGAGGACGGGCGCAAGCGCACGTCCGGCACCGCGCTGTATGCGGCGGACGGCACGCCGGTCGCCGTGGCCCGCGCGCTCTGGATCGAACTGCGCACGTAGCCACACCGGCTGGTGGTCGCACGTCGTTCGTTCGCTGCGAACACCACACCGAACAACGGTGTGCGCGCGCGATGAACGCCCTGAGGATGGACCACCACCTCTTGGAGCGTCATGCGAACTCTCAGCAGTACCTTCTCCCGCGCCGCCGTCCTGGCGGCCACCCTGCTCGTGGCGACGACTGCGTCGGCACACGCGGGCGGGGTCATCGACAACGGCACCGTCCGCCTGGGCATCAATGACCACGGCGACCTGAACTTCGGCACCCCGTTCTCGGGCGTCACGTTCATGCCGACGAACAACGACGGCACGCGCGCCGGCTGCCCGTGTGAGGGCTGGGGCGCCGGGAACGGCAGCGCCGCGGAAGGCGGCGTCTTCTCCGGCTGGGCGAACCGCGACGACGGCGGCCCGAACAACCTGGAGCTCGTCTCGTTCACGAGCGACGCGTCGACGGCCGAATCCGTGACGAAGATCGACGACAAGCTCGAGGTCACGCAGCGCTACGCACCCGCGCCCGAGACCCCGAACCTGTACGAGGTCCGCGTCACGCTGAAGAACATCGGCGCCGAGCGTCTCGGCGACGTGCGGTACACGCGGCTCATGGACTGGGACATCGAGCCGACGGCGTTCAGCGAGTTCGTGACGATCCGCCGCGGCACCGCGTCGACGCTGCTCTTCTCCAACAACAACGGCTTCCTGTCGGGTGACCCGTTCGAGGCGCGCTCGCCCACCGGCGGCATTCCCGCGGCGACCGTCACGAACGTCGACTTCACCGATGTCGGCCCGGCCGATCACGGCGCGCTGTTCGACTTCGGCTTCGGCGCACTCGACCCCGGCGCCTCGACGACGTTCCGCATCTACTACGGCGCCGCCCCGGACGAGGCGACCGCCGACACCACGGTCTCGAAGGCCGCTCTGGAGATGTTCTCCTACGGCCAGCCCAACCTCACCCCCGAGGGCGGCCCGCCGTCGTCGGTCACCGGGGCGCCGAACACGTTCATCTTCGGCTTCCGCGCCGTCGGCGGCAAGCCGATCATCCCGCCGGTGCTGACGCTCGATCCGGGGACGCAGGCCCGGGCCGTTGGCGAGACCGCGGGCCTGACGGCGACGCTGAAGGACTCCGCCGGTAATCCCGTGAGCGGCTCGCCGCTCGTGTTCCAGGTCGCCGGGGCGAACCCGCGTGGCGCGTCGGCGGCCGCCAGCGCGGCGGACGGCACGGCGCCGTTCTCCTACACCGGCGCGGCCGGCGGCACGGACACCGTGACCGTCTGCATCGACAGCGACGGCAGCGGCACGTGCGACGCGAACGATCCGATCACCACGACGGCGACGGTCGCGTGGGCGAGCGTGGTCGCGCAGGTCGGCGGGTCGGGCGTGACCCTGACGAAGAAGTCGTGCGCCTCACGCCGGGCGTTCACCATCCGGCTGCGTGAGCGCAAGGGCGAGAAGATCGCCTCGGCCGTCGTGCGGGTCAACGGCAAGAAGGTCGCGACCCGCCGCGGCAAGCGGCTCACCGCCCCCGTGAACCTGAAGGGCCTACCGCCCGGAAAGTTCACCGTGGAGATCACGGCGAAGCTGACGAACGGCAAGACCAAGAAGGGCAAGCGCACCTACAACACCTGCGCGAAGAAGCGTCAGGGCGGGAAGATCACGCTCTGATCGACAGTCCGCCAGCATCGGGTCGGAAACGGGGGACGCTGTGCCCGGTATCCGACCCGATGCGTGCGGCCCCGCCGCCACTACCCTTATGGCGTGCCCTTTCCCGCCACCCGCCTGCGCCGTCTGCGGCGCACGCCGGCGCTGCGCGGGCTGGTCCGTGAGACCCGCCTCGACCCGGCCGACTTCGTCTACCCCATGTTCGTGGAGGCGGGGTTGTCCGCCCGCACGCCCATCGCGTCAATGCCGGGCGTCGACCGGCTGAGCATCTCCGAGGCCGTCAAGGAGGCCGGCGAGGTCGCCGCGCTCGGCATCCCCGCGGTTCTCCTCTTCGGCATCCCGGCCGAGAAGGACGCCGAGGGCACCGGCGCCTACGACGACGAGGGGATCGTCCAGCTCGCCACGCGGGCGATCAAGGAGGCGCACCCCGACCTCCTGGTCATCGGCGACGTGTGCCTCTGCGAGTACACCGACCACGGGCACTGCGGCCTGCTGACCAGCACCGGCGAGGTCGACAACGACAGCTCGGTCGACCTGCACGCGAGGACCGCGGTCAGCCTCGCGCGCGCGGGCGCGGACATCATCGCCCCGAGCGACATGATGGACGGCCGGGTCGGTGCGATCCGCGCCGCGCTCGACGACGAGGGCTTCACCGACACGCCGATCATGGCCTACAGCGCGAAGTTCGCCTCCGCGTTCTACGGCCCGGTCCGCGACGCCGCCGATTCGACCCCCGCGTTCGGCGACCGCCGGGCGTACCAGATGGATCCGGCCAACGGCGACGAGGCGGTCCGGGAGGCGGTCCTCGACGTCGAAGAGGGCGCCGACGTCGTCATGGTCAAGCCCGCGCTGCCCTATCTCGACGTGATCTGGCGCGTCAAGGAGCGAACCGGACTGCCCGTCGCCGC